>NZ_ANBD01000040.1 GCF_000341005.1 Nocardiopsis alkaliphila YIM 80379
CGTCTGCGCAAGCGTGGGAAGGGCTGACCTCGGTTCGGCTGCCCGCACATGTATTCGCACGTGGGAAGCCGCGTGTGTTCGACCGATTGGTACGGTTTCACTGTGGAAGAGATCACTCTCGCGGCAGTACGCGACACGCCCCTGTCCGTCGACGAGGTCCTGGCGGCGGTGTCCCATCCCAGGGTCGGCGGTACCGCGGTCTTCATCGGGACCGTACGCGACCACGACCACGGTCGTGACGTCGCGGCCCTGTCCTACTCGGCTCACCCGAGCGTGGAGGCCCGTCTGCGCGAGGTCATGGAGAAGGTCCTGAGCGACACCTCCGTCGTCGGCCGACCGGTCGTGCGGATGGCCGCCACCCACCGGGTCGGCGACCTGGAGATCGGTGACCTCGCGGTGGTCGTCGCGGCCGCCGCCGAGCACCGGGAGGAAGCGTTCGCCGCCTGCCGTCGCCTGATCGACGACCTCAAGGCCCAGGTGCCCATCTGGAAGAACCAGGCCTTCGAGGACGGCGAGACCGAATGGGTCGGATCACCCTGACCCGCCGGCGCCCAGGGGCGGGAACGCCAGAGGTCCTCGGGGGGCTCTAGGGTATGCAGCATGGTTCGTCGCGTCCTGACCCTTGTCACCGCTCTCGTCCTGCTCGTCGGGCTCGGGTTCGGCAGCCTCCAGCTGCCCATGCCCTACCTGGTGGCGGCGCCGGGGGTCACCCTGAACACCCTGGGAGAACAGGACGATGGGCGACCGATCATCGGTGTCGAGGGGGCCGACAGCTACGAACACGACGGTTCCTTGTCGATGGTGACCGTGCAGTACGCCGGTGGCCCCGAGCACCGGCTCAACCTCTTCACCCTGGTCACGGCCTGGCTCTCACCCAGCCAGGCGGTCTTGCCCGAGGAACTGCTGTTCCCCGCCGGGCGGTCCCAGGAGGAGGTCACCGAGCGGCAGACCGTCCAGATGAACGACTCCCAGACCGAGGCGACCGCCGCCGCGCTCAACCAGCTCAACATCGACTACGAGGCGATCCCCCGAGTGGCCGAGGCCGTCGAGGGCATGCCCGCCGAGGGCATCGTCGAACCCGAGGACCGGATCCTGTCCGTGGACGGTCGGCAGGTCCCGACCAGCGCCACCGGTGACGACCCCGAAGAACTCGTCGGCAGCGCCTTCGTGGTGGAACAGGTGAGTTCCCGTGAGGCCGGTGACCCGGTCGAGTTCGTGTTGGACCGTGGTGGCGAGGAGGTCGAGGTCGAGCTCGAAACGGTCGAAGGCGATGGCGATTCGGCCGCGGTCGGCGTCCTCATCGCCGATGACATGGACTTTCCCGTGGACATCGCCATCTCCGTCGGTGAGATCGGCGGCCCCAGCGCGGGCATGATGTTCGCCCTCGGGATCATCGATCGGCTCAGCGAGGAGGGCATCACCGGCGGCGCCCGGATCGCCGGCTCCGGCACCATAACCTCCGACGGTCGGGTCGGCGGGGTCAGCGGTATCCCGCAGAAGATGGTCAGTGCCCAGCGTGACGGTGCCGAGTACTTCTTCGTGGCCGCGGAGAGCTGCTCCCAAGTCGCTCAGTCCGCCGCCTACGGTGAGCTGGACGTGGTGCGGGTCGAAACCCTTACCGAGGCGATGGAGGCCTTGGAGGTCATCCGTACGGGTGGCGACGACCTTCCCCGCTGCGATTAGGTCCTGGTCGTTGTGCTCCTTCGTCCGTTCCTCGCCCGCCGCCGTACCCAACGGACGCCCACGGTGCGGCTTTGTCCTCGACCTTGACCTCGGCCCGTACCCGACGGTGAGGAGCCCCTGGCCTCGGAGGCCGCCAGAGGCTCCGGGCCGCNGCAGCAGCCTCAACCCTGGTCGGGGAACTCCTTCTCCTCCAAGTCCAGGGTGAGGGCGAGCGCGGAGGTCAGAGCCGGAATGAGGTCGGCCCCGTTGAGAACCTCGGAGTCGCTGTCGTGGCTGCGCATCCGCATCGCGCAGTGCCGGGAGCCGTCGCGCAGAACTCCCGCGACCATCCGAATCTCCTCGGTCTCCTTGCCGGAGGTGGTGGCCTCCTCGTCGGAGGCCAGGGTCTGGTCCGAGCCCTTCACGACCAGGCGCTCCATGACCAGCGCACAGCCGGCCACGCCCTCGGGCCACAGGATGCGACCCAGGGCCTCCTCCAGCGGTACGTCCGGCGGCAGGGCCTCCTGTTCGACGGGGGTCAACTCGTCGGGGTCGGCCGGAGAGTCGATCCCCAACAGTCCGGCCAAAGCGGGTTCCGCGGCCAGCAGTTCACTGGTCGGGACCAGGGCGTACAACCCCAGCGGACGGTCCCAACCCTGTTCTGCGGCGTGGCGTTCCAGGTCCATGACGGCTTCGCGAATGTTCGACACGTCTCCATGGTCGCCCATGTGGAAACCTCGCCGTGCCCGTCCCGCGGCAGTAGGGTCGCCAATATCGCCCGGTTGCGACTCCGATACACCAACGATGCAGCCTTGTCATCGGCCGGAAGGTGATTTCGGGAACCCGGCGGCCACCGAATAAGTTTTCTTAACAAGGCGCCACACGCGCACAGACCGCATTCGACCAAGCCAGAACGAGGGGGAGGCGTGAGCTTCCGATCGCCCGGCGCACCACCTGCGCGTATGCCTCGCCGATCAAGGTTGCTCGCGCCAGTCGCGGCGACCGTGGTCGTCATCATCGCGGCGTTGATGTTCGCCGCGAACTTTTGGACCGACTACAAGTGGTTCGATTCCGCCGGCTACACCTCGGTCTTTTTGACCGAGTTGTGGACGCGAGTCCTGCTCTTCGCCGTGGCGGCGCTCGTGATGGCCGTCATCGTCGGCGCGAGCATCTTCTTCGCCTACCGGGCCAGGCCGAGTATTCGGCCGATGAGCCTGGAGCAACAGGGCCTGGACCGCTATAGGCAGTCCATCGACCCGCACCGCAAGCTCTTCTTCTGGATCGCGGTGGGAGCCCTGGCGCTCCTGTCGGGGGCCGCCGCCAGCGGTGACTGGCGTTTGTACCTGCAGTTCGTGAACGCCGTGGACTTCGGGACGCCCGACCCCGAGTTCGGCATGGACATCGCGTTCTTCGCGTTCACCTACCCGTTCCTGCGGAGCCTGCTCGGTTACATGTACGCGGCCGTCATCCTGGCGTTCATCGCCGCGGTGATCGTCCACTACCTGTACGGCGGTGTTCGTCTGCAGAACGACTCCGGTCAGCGCGCCACTCCAGCGGCACGTGTCCACCTCTCCGTACTGCTGGGCCTGTTCGTGCTGCTGCGCGCCGGTTCCTATTGGCTGGACCGCTACGGTCTGGTCTTCTCCAACCGCGGGTACACGTTCGGTGCCTCCTACACCGACGTCAACGCGGTCAAGACCGCTTTGACCATCCTCACCGTCATCTCGGTGATCTGCGCGGTTCTGTTCTTCGCCAACATCGTCTTCAAGAACACGATGATCCCGGTGGCCTCCCTCGGTCTGCTGGTGTTGTCCGCCGTGGTCGTCGGGGTGGCCTATCCCGAGATCGTGCAGCGCTTCCAGGTCGACCCGAACGAGCAGCGCCTGGAGAGCCCCTACATCGAACGCAACATCGAGAGCACCCGGGAGGCGTACGGGACCGCCGATGCCGAGGTGATCGACTACGACGCCACCACCGAGCTCACCCCCCAGGAGTTGGCGGCCGAGGCCGACACCATTCCCAGCGTGCGTCTGGCCGACCCGGCCGTGGTCTCGCAGACCTTCCAGCAGATGCAGCAGGTTCGTGGCTTCTATCAATTCCCGGACGTGTTGGAGGTCGACCGCTACCCGGACGCCGACGGCAACCTGATCGACACGATCGTCGCCGTTCGTGAACTCGATGGTCCGCCCGACGACCAGAACAACTGGCTGAACCGGCACCTGATCTACACCCACGGCTACGGCATGGTCGCGGCCGCCGGCAACCTGATCGACGACGAGGGTCGGCCGGTCTTCACCGAGTACAACATCCCGCCGCGCGGTGAGCTCAGCGAGGTCACGGGCGAGTATGAGCCGCGGATCTACTACGGTCGCGAGGGCGCCGAATACGTCATCGTCCAGGCCGAGGAGGAGTACGACTACCCCCTCGACGCGGAGGCCGAGGAGCCGGACGTTCCCACCCTGGAGGACGCGGTGGAGGCCAGTCCGGAGGCGGACGAGGCCCGAGCCCCGGCCGATGGGGACGGCGGTACCGAGGAGGCTCCGGCCGAGGACGCAGAGGGCGCCGAGGAAGGCACCGAGGACGACCCCGCCGGCGGATCGCAGGCCTACAACCGTTACGACGGCGAGGGTGGGGTGCCGCTGAACAACTTCTTCGACCGCATCCTGTTCGCGATCAAGTACCAGGAAACGAGCATCCTGCTCAACAGCGCGATCACCAGCGATTCGCGGATCCTCTTCGAGCGTGATCCGCTGGACCGTGTCGAGAAGGTCGCGCCCTTCCTCACCGTGGACAGTCGCCCCTACCCGGCGGTGGTCGATGGCAGGATCCAGTGGATCGTCGACGGCTACACCACCTCCGACGGTTACCCCTACGCCAACCGGATCGACTTCGCCCAAGCGGTGACCGACACCTTCACGGACGGGGCGATCCAGCAGGTCGGTGCGTTGCCGGGCAATGAGGTCAACTACATCCGCAACTCGGTGAAGGCTACCGTCGACGCCTACGACGGCACCGTCACCCTGTACGGCTGGGACGAGGAGGACCCGGTCCTTCAGACGTGGGAGGGCGCCTTCCCGGGCACCATCGTCGACCGGGACGAGATGAGCGACGAGCTCGTTCAGCACTTGCGTTACCCGGACGACCTGTTCAAGGTGCAGCGCGAGATCATGCGCCAGTACCACGTCACCGACGCGGCCTCCTACTACGGTGGTCAGGACTTCTGGGAGGTCCCCAACGACCCGACCCAGGAGGGGGAGCTCCCCGAGCCGCCCTACCGCCAGACCATCAACTTCCCTGGTTCGGAGGAGGCCAGCTTCTCGCTGACCACCACGTTCGTTCCGCGCAACCGTGAGAACCTGGCCGCCTTCATGGCGGTCGACAGCAATCCCGACTCCGACGACTACGGCCAACTGAAGCTGTTGGAGCTGCCCCGCAGCACCGTGATCTTCGGTCCTGGCCAGGTGCAGAACGCCTTCGATTCCGACGCCGACGTGCGTGAGGTCCTGCTCCCGCTGGAGCAGTCCAACGCCGAGGTGACGCGAGGCAACCTGCTCACTCTGCCATTCGCCGGGGGGTTGCTCTACGTGGAGCCCCTCTACGTGCAGGCCGGTGGCGGCGGCGCGGCGTCCTTCCCGCTGCTCCAGCAGGTCATGGTCGGCTTCGGCGAGGAGGTCGCCATCGGCAGCAACCTCCAGGAAGCCCTGAACAACCTGTTCGAGGGCGGCGAAGGGCCGCTGCCGGACCCGGACGAGGAGGGCACCGAGGAGGAGCCGTCCGAGGCCGACTCCGACACCGGTTCCGAGAGCGACTCCGACCTCACCGAGGCCCTCAACGAGGCCGTCGAGGCGTGGGAGGAGGCCCAGGAGTCCAACGAAGAGGCCAACGAGCGTCTGCGCGAGGCCTTGGAGGCCCTTGAGGAGGCCGCCGGCGAGAACTAGACCATGGCCCGCCTTGCGGGGTGAGGCCGTGGACGCGACGGGGCGGGACCAGGGGTCCCGCCCCGTTCGATTTGGCTTTTCCCCATGGTCACGCTAATCTGAGAACACAACGACGCGGGGTGGAGCAGTTCGGTAGCTCGCTGGGCTCATAACCCAGAGGTCGCAGGTTCAAATCCTGTCCCCGCTACCAGGTTCGGACCCGGAAGAAATTCCGGTCCGGTGCTTTTTCCGATTTTCCGCCTCGATGGGGAATGGTCGGGGAAATCCACTCTTCAGCACTGCTAGGGTGGAAGAAGTCCAGGCCACCGAGGTGGCCGGGTGGGTTCTCCAGCGGTTCGGCTCCGGCCGGAAGCGATTTGCCACCCGAGGGCCAAGGCCCTAAAATGGAGAACACAACGACGCGGGGTGGAGCAGTTCGGTAGCTCGCTGGGCTCATAACCCAGAGGTCGCAGGTTCAAATCCTGTCCCCGCTACCAAGGAAACACCGGGTGGAGAAATCCACTCGGTGTTTTTTCGTGTATCGGATTCGTTGGCCGAAGGCCGGTCGGTGAATCATGGCGTACGCCATCGTCCGGCGCACGCCGCGAGTGAGTCGGTGCGTTCAGGGGCGACGTAGCGGTGTGGGGCCACCGTTGAGCCAAGTCAGGGTCTGATCGTGCAGGACCCCGTTGCTGCACACCAGTGGGCCTCCATCGGTGAAGCCCTCCCCCCGTAGGTTCGTGGCGCGCCCGCCCGCCTCCTCCAGGATGACCGGCAAGGGTGCGGCGTCCCACAGTGACAGTTCGGGCTCGGCGGCGATGTCCACGGTGCCCTCGGCGACCATCACGTGCGACCAGAAGTCGCCGTAGGCCCGGGTGCGCCACACCGAACGGGTCAGTCCCAAGAAGGACTCCAGGCGGCCTTGCTCCTCCCACCCGGTCAACGAGGAGAAGCTCAGCGAGGCGTCCGACAGTTCGGTGACCTTGGAGACGTGGCAGCGGGTGGCCTTGGACAGGCTCCGCCCGGCCCAGGTCCCACCGCCCTTGGAAGCCCACCAACGCCGCTGTAGGGCGGGCGCTGACACCAGCCCGACCATCGGCCGGTCACCTTCGAGCAGGGCGATGAGGGTGGCCCAGACCGGGACACCGCGTACGTAGTTCTTGGTGCCGTCGATGGGGTCGATGACCCACACGCGGTTGCTGTTGCCGCTCTTGCCGTACTCCTCACCGACCACCGCGTCCCGGGGACGGGCACGGGAGAGCACGCTGCGCAGGGTCTCCTCGACCATGCGGTCGGCCTCGGTGACCGGGGTCAGGTCCGGTTTGGTGTCGACGACCAGGTCGAGCGCTCGGAAGCGCTTGAGCGCGATGTCGTCGGCAGAGTCGGCGAGCACGTGGGCCAGCCGCAGATCATCGTCAAAGGACACCATGGCCGGTAACGCTACCGCCCCGGGCATGAACATGCCCAAAGCGGCACCGGCACGTGACCAGAGTGTTAGGGGGAGCATACGAGCACATGGTGTCGTTCCAGGAGAGAGCGGACTCCGCGGAGCGGATGCGAGGATGGAGCCATGGAAACCGTGAGCGGAGACAGACGCGGCAAGGAGAGCGCCGGCGCACGCGAACGGCTGATGGACGCCGCCTACGCCGAGATCCTGGCCGGCCACTGGGGTGCTCGCAGGATGATCGACATCTCCGCCGCCGCAGGAGTGTCCAGACAGACCCTCTACAACGTGTTCGGCAGCAAGGAGGGATTGCTTCAATCGGTGGTGGTACGCGAGGCCACCGCGCTCATGGACACCGTGGAACGGGTCTTGGAGGCCGAGGGACACGATCCCGCCCACGCCGTGGGCCGTGCGACCCGGATGGTGCTGGTCGCGGCCGGAAAGAACCCGTTGCTGCGCGCCATGGTCACCGGCGACGATGAATTGCTCCCGGTCCTGACCACCCGTTCCGAGCCGCTCATGGACACCTTGGGGGAACGGATCCGTCGCAGTCTGCGTGAACGCTGTCCGGAGACCGATCCCGGGGCCATCGAGGCTGCGGCCGATGTCGCCCTCCGGCTGGCCGTGTCCTACTCGCTCCAGCCCATCGATCCCGAACGGGCCTCTCACCGGGTCGAGTTGGTCGTGAACGGCGTGCTCTCGGTGGGGCACTGAATGTCTCGGGGGCACGGTGAGGTGACCGAAGCCGAACGTCGTGAGGTGCTGCGCGCGCATATGCCGAACGGTCGGATCACCGAGCTTCCGATCCGCCGTCAGGACCGCCTCGTGGTGCTGGACCAGATCGCTCGTGCCCTCGAACCCGGCGTCCGCTACCGCGAGGAAGAGCTCAACGCGGTGCTGTGCCGGTTCAGCGCCGACCTCGTGGTCCTGCGGCGTGGTCTGGTGGACGAGGGGTTCTTGGAACGGGATCGTACGAGCTACTGGCGTTGCGGCGGCACCGTCGATCTGTAGGGCACCCGTCCGCCCATGGGCCCGGGGCGCTCGGCTCAGCCGTGCGGTCCCGGTGGTGCGGGGGACGTCTCGGTGTCGTCCTCACCCTCACGACTGTTCAACAGTCGGCGAAGTGAGGCCACCCGCTCGGCCTCGACCTCGCCCCGCTCCAGGGCCGCCGAGATGGCGCAGTCGGAGGCGTCCTCCTGGTGCGTGCAGTCCGGGGGGCATTCCAGGGCGAATTCGTCGAGGTCGTGGAAGCCCGCGACGATGTCGTCCGGGTCGATGTGCGCCAACCCGAAGCTGCGCACCCCTGGAGTGTCGATCAGCCATCCGCCCTCGAACTCCAGCGCGAGCGCCGACGTGGACGTGTGGCGGCCTCGTCCGGTGACCGCGTTGACGTGGCCCACGGCCCGGTCCGCGCCCGGGACCAACCGGTTGACCAACGTCGACTTGCCCACCCCAGAGGAACCCACGAACACGGTGGTCTTTCCTTTCAACCGGGTGCCCAGTCCGTCGAGGTCTTCGTCCGGGCCCAGCACCTCATAGGGCAGTCCGAGCGGCCGGTAGGTGTTCAACATCTCGTCGGGCGAAGCCAGGTCGGCCTTGGTCAGACACAGCAACGGTTCCAGGCCGGCGTCGTAGGCGGCCACCAGGCAGCGATCCACGAAACGTGGCTGTGGAGCCGGGTCGGACAGGGCGCACACGATGGCCAACTGGTCGGCGTTGGCGACGATGATCCGTTCCACCGGGTCGGTGTCGTCGGCGGTGCGTCTGAGTACGGAGGCGCGTTCACGCACCCGGACCACCCTGGCCAGCGTGTCGGGTTCCCCGGACAGGTCGCCGACCACGTCCACCCGGTCACCGACCACGATGGAGCCACGGCCCAGTTCGCGGGCCTTCATGGCCACCACGGGGACCCCGTCCACCAGGCAGCGATACCGGCCCCGATCCACCGCCGTCACCAGACCCGTGCGGGCGTTCTCGTGCTTGGGGCGTTTGCGGGTGCGTGGTTTGGAACCACCCCGGGCACGCACCCGAATGTCGTCTTCGTCCAGGTGACGTCCTCCACCCCGGGTACGACTCACGAGACGACCTCCGCCCACAGACCGGGGAAGTCGGGGATGGTCTTGCGTGTGGTGACGATGTTCTCCACCTCCACCCCGGGGACCACGAGTCCGATCACCGCGCCGGAGGTGGCCATCCGGTGGTCGTCGTAGGAATGGAAGACCCCACCGTGCAAAGGACGCGGGCGGATCACCAACCCGTCGGGCAATTCCTCGACGTCCCCGCCCAGTCGGTTGATCTCGGTGGCGAGTGCGGCGATGCGGTCGGTCTCGTGTCGGCGCAAGTGCTCGATCCCGGTCAGCCGGGACGGGGAGTCGGCCAGGGCGGCCACCGCGGCGATGGTGGGAGTGAGCTCACCGACGTCGCGCAGGTCCGCGGTGATGCCGTGGATCGCTCCGGTGCCGCGCAACGTCAGGTCACCCTCCTCGGAGCGGGAGACCTCGCCGCCCATGCGGGTGAACAACCCTCGCAGGGCGTCGCCCCCCTGGGTGGTGTGCTCCGGCCAGTCCTGAACGGTCACCTCGCCCTTGGTCACCAGGGCGGCGGCCAGGAAGGGGGCGGCGTTGGACAGGTCCGGCTCCACGATGATCTCGGTCACGCGCAACGGCCCCGGCTCGACCTTCCAGGAGTTCTCCTGGGTGGTGACCTCGGCTCCGGCCGCGCGCAACATCTCGACCGTCATGTCCAGGTGCGGTTGGGAGGGCACCGGTGGCCCCTGGTGGCGCACGTGCACCCCCTCGTCGAAGCGGGCTCCGCTGAGCAGCAGCGCCGAGACGAACTGGGAGGAGCCCGAGGCGTCCAGGACGACCTCTCCACCACGCATCGATCCCGTGCCGTGAATGGTCAGTGGCAGAGCGCCGCGTCCCTCGTCGTCGATGTCGGCGCCCAGAGCGCGCAAGGCGCCGATGAGCTCGCCCACCGGCCGTTCGTGGGACCTGGGGTCGCCGTCGAAGCGCACGTGGCCGTCGGCCAATGCGGCCATCGGCGGGACGAACCGCATCACGGTGCCCGCGTTGCCCACGTCCACCGTGGCCGGGCCGCGCAGCGGGGCCGGGGTGATGGACAGGTCGGGGGCCTGGCCCTCATCCGAAGCGCTCTGGGTGATCTCGATCCCCAGAGCGCGCAGAGCATCGATCATGAGTTCGCTGTCCCTGCTCAGCAGGGGCCGTCGCACCAGGCAGGTTCCTTCCGAGAGCGCCGCGAGGACCAGGGCCCGGTTGGTGACGGACTTGGACCCCGGCAGGCGGATCCGGGCGGAGACCGGGGCCCGCACGGTGGGAGCCGGCCAGTGCTCTTCGCTGGAGGCGGCGTTCTGGTGGGGCTGGGTGGACGTGGAGTCAGGCATGACACAAGGTTATCGGTCCGGGATCGGCGCGGTGGGGGTGTGTGCGACCCGTGGACGACTCGGTGCCGAGGGTGGCCGATGTCCGACGTATCCTGGATCGCGCCATGGTGTATCTGGATCACGCAGCCACGACCGAGGTCCGTCCCGAGGTGATCGCCGAAGTGGCGACGCAGCTCGGCGCCCTCGGCAACCCCTCTTCCCTGCACGGCCACGGCCGCGCCGCCCGCCGGACCGTGGAGGAGGCACGAGAGCGCCTCGCGGAGTCGGTGGGTGCGACCCCCCACGAAGTCGTCTTCACCGGAGGCGGTACCGAGTCGAACAACATCGCCCTCAAGGGCCTGTACTGGTCCCGCCACGCCGAGGACCCGACCCGCACCCGCATCCTGGTCAGTGCCGTGGAGCACCACGCCGCACTCGATCCCGCCCGCTGGATGGCCGATCACCAGGGCGCCCGGTACGAGGAGCTTCCGGTGGACGCCGTCGGCCGGGTCACGTCCCGGGTTCTACGCGAGGCCATCGAACGTGATCCCGCCTCCGTGGCCGTGGTGTCGGTGATGTGGGCCAACAACGAGATCGGCACCATTCAACCGGTTCGTGAGTTGGCCGCCGTGGCGGCCGAGTACGGCATCCCCTTCCACACCGACGCGGTCCAGGCAGTGGGGGTCGAGGAGGTCGACTTCGCCGCCAGTGGCGTGAGCGCGTTGACCCTGAGCGGTCATAAGCTCGGTGCTCCGGTGGGCACCGGGGCTCTGGTGGTGGCCCGGGGCCTGACCCCGGTTCCGGTGTCGCACGGCGGCGGCCAAGAACGCGACATCCGCTCCGGCACCCTGTCCGCTCCGCTCGCCGGCGCCCTGGCCACCGCCGTCCGACTGGCGGTCGAGAGCCGTGAGGAGCACGGCAAGCACCTGGCCTGTCTGCGGGACGAACTGGAGTCCCGGGTACGCGAGGTCGTGCCCGATGTGGTGGTCAACGGTGACCCCGAGCGACGCCTGCCCGGCATCGCCCACCTGTCCTTTCCCGGATGCGAGGGCGACGCCTTGCTCATGCTCTTGGACGCCCGAGGTATCTCCTGCTCTACGGGTTCGGCCTGTTCGGCCGGGGTGGCCCAGCCCAGCCACGTGCTGTTGGCCACGGGGGCCGACACCGACACGGCGCTGAGCAGCCTGCGCCTGTCCCTGGGACGTACCTCCACCATCGAGGACGTGGACCGGCTGGTCGAGGAGATCGGCCCTGCGGTCGAACGTGCCCGGGCGGCCCGGTCCAAACGACGCCGCTGACCGCCCGCCCCCCGCTCGCGACGCTACGGGGCCAAGACCCCTCGGCCGTTCAACGGTGTTCGCGACCGACCGTCAGCCCTCGGCCCTGGTGATGGTCACGGATTCCAGGACCACGTCGTCGGTCGGCCTGTCGTTCTGGTCGGTCTCGACCGTGGAGATCGCGTTCACGACCGCCATCGATTCCTCATCGGCGACCTTGCCGAAGATGGTGTGCTTGTCGTTCAGGTGCGGGGTCGGCGCGACCGTGACGAAGAACTGGGAACCGTTGGTGTTGGGACCCGAGTTGGCCATGGCCAGTACTCCGGGCTCGTCGAAGGTCAATCCGGATCCGAACTCGTCGGGAAACTGGTAACCGGGGCCTCCCGCACCGGTTCCCTCCGGATCGCCGCCCTGGATCATGAAGTCGGGGATCACCCGGTGGAAGATCGTGCCGTCGTAGAACTCGTCCACGTCGGAATTCGGGTTCTGCGCCATGTCGCCCTCGGCCAGGCCCACGAAGTTGGCGACGGTGACCGGTGCCTCCTCGGGCAACAACTCCAGTTCGATGTCGCCTTCACTGGTGTGCAGTACCGCACCCTCCACGTCGTCGACGTCCACGTGGGCGGGCAACGGCCAATCCTCGGGGGCCTCGGCCTCCCCCTGACACGCCGCGGTGGCGAACAGGGCGCTACAGGCGAGGATCGATACCGGTAGTGTCAAGCGGTTCATCGGTTCACTTCCGAGGTCGGTGTTCGCGGCGGGGCGGCACACAGGGTACTGCGCATCGGAGCATTTCGGACACCCCGGGTAAGTCCGCCCGAATCCTCGGATCGCTTCAAGATGAAGGGTCTGCCGGGTCTTCGTCGCCGTCGTGTTCGCCTCGTTCCCGCTCCCAGCGCGCCCGCTCCTGGCGGTTCTGGATCTCCCGCGCCCGACGGCGTTGCTCCTCGGCGCGCTCACGGCAACGTCGAAGAAACTCCTCGTCCTCCTCGGGGGAGGAGGCGCGGGCCCGGCCCGGGTGTTCGTACTCGGGAAAGGGCGGAGGTGGACCCACCGGCCCCCTCGATGCCGCCGGCTCCCGGGCCGGACGGCCCAGCAGGAACCACGCCGCGGGGCCGAGCTTGGGCAGGAACAGGACGATCATCGCCCAGAGGGGTTTGGGCAGGAGGCGGACTCGCTCGGAATCCGCCCCGATGACGTCGAAGAGCACGTAGACCCAGAACACCAGCGACGCCACCGCGAGGAGGAGGGCTAGGTAGACCAACGGACCTTCCAATCGGGGGAAACACTCGACATGCGGGGGTGACATCGTCGATTTTGTGTTGACTTATCACGGATGGCCGCACCCGCCCCAACGCTTGACCGGTCACCCCGGCCCGGGAGAAGGTCGAACGGTGAGGGGCTGGGGTGACGAACCTTGAGGGTACGTCACCCGGAGCCCCTAGAGGTGTCGGCGAGGACGGGAGAGGTCTGGCATGAAAACCGTGTTGCCTTCCGCGATGTGGCTCCCCTTCGGGGCCCGGATGCTACGTGCCCGAGCCGACCAAGGGCTCTCGCGCGCCGAACTCGCCAGGAGTGTCGGGGTCACCGATGACAAGCTTCGTGAGATCGAGGACGCGCGCTGTAGGCCGGCCCGTTCCTTGGTCGAGCGGGTCGACAACGCCCTGGGTACCGACCACCAGCTGCTCGACGCCTGGGCGATCACCCTTCAGGCGGAGGCCTTTCCCAACGAATTCGGTGACCTGCGTGAACTCGGTACCCACGCCACCCGGCTGTGGGAGCACCAGCCCATGACGGTTCCGGGCTTCCTGCGCACCCCCGAATACTCTCGGGCGGTGCTGGCGCCCTGTTACTCCCACCTGGGCCCGGAGATCGTCGAAGCCATGGTGGAGGAGGAGATGGCCGATCGGGCGGCGCTGACCGGGCCCGGAGGCCCGAAGCTGCGGGTGGTCCTCAACGAGTCCGTGCTCCAACGTCCCCAAGGGGGCGCGGACGTTCTCAACGGCCAGCGCGACTTCCTCGCCGACCTCATCGAGGCTGACATCGTCAGCCTCGGGATCATCCCCGAGGAGACACCGCACCACCCCGGCCTGGGTGGTGCCTTCCGGATCATGGAGTTCGCCGACCGGCCCGGCATGGTCTACGCCTTCGCCGCGCAAGGGGGCGACCTCACCGGGGACGGAGAGGACGTCGGACACTGTCGGATGGTGCGCGACGCCATCGAGGAGGCCAGTGTCGATCTCACCCCTGGCTCGGAGCTCCTCATCAGCCGGTGGCCCACCGGGTGACCGGTTGTTGGATGATCGGTTCTCGAAAGCTCTTGGAGGCGTGTCCGGAGATGGGTTAGGTTGCCCGCCATGGATATCGCTATCACTTCCGGATACGTCGTGCCCGTCGTAGGAGACCCCATCGAGGGTGGGACGGTCCTCATCCGCGACGGCCGCATCGCCGCCGTGGGAACCGCCGAGGAGGTCACGATCCCCGAGGGCGCCCAGATCGTCGACGCCGCGGGCAAGTGGATCCTGCCCGGTTTCGTCGAAGCCCACGGTCACGTCGGTATCCACGAGGAGACCATCGGTTGGGCCGGTAACGACACCAACGAGATGACCGACCCGAACGGTGCCCGCATGCGTGCGATCGACGCCATCAACCCCGCCGACCAGGGGTTCACCGACGCGCTCTCCGGTGGCGTCACCAGCTCCGTGATCAAGCCCGGGTCGGGCAACCCCATCGGTGGCCGCACCGTGGCCATCAAGATGTGGGGCCGCAGCGTCCAGGACCGGTTGCTCAAGGAACCCGCCAGCGTCAAGAGCGCCTTGGGCGAGAACCCCAAGCGTGTCTACGGGGACAAGAAGACGTTGCCCTCGACCCGCCAGGGCGTGGCCGCGGTCATTCGTGATGCCTTCACCAAGGCCCAGGACTACAAGGCCAAGCGCGAGCACGCCGCCGAGGAGGGCAAGCCCTTCGATCGGGACAACACCCTGGAGACCCTCGTACGGGTGTTGGACGGCGAGGTGCCCTGGTGCCAGCACGTGCACCGTGCCGACGACATGCACACCGCGATTCGGCTGGCCGACGAGTTCGGTTACCGGCTCATCATCAACCACTGCACCGAGGGCCACCTGTTGGCCGACGAGATCGCCGAGCGTGGCATTCCGGTCATCACCGGGCCGCTGATGACCAGTCGATCCAAGGTCGAGGTGGGCAACAAGACCCTGGCCAATCCCGGCATCCTGGACCGGGCCGGGGTCAAGGTGGCCCTGACCACGGACGCTCCGGTCATCCCCATCGAGTTCCTCGTCTACCAGGCGATCCTGTGCGTCAAGGAGGGAATGGACCGCGACGCGGCCATCCGCGCCCTGACCATCAACCCCGCCGAGATCATGGGCCTGGACGACCGGGTGGGCTCCCTCAAGCCCGGCCTGGACGCCGACCTGGTGATCTGGTCCGGGGATCCGCTCGACATCATGAGCCGGGCCCTGCGCGTGTTCGTGGGCGGTCGTGAGGTCTACACCTACGACGAGGAGCGACGCGAGGGCACGGCCCTGGACCCCTACTATCGCGAGTCCTGAGCCGGCCGAACCAGGCCCGTAAGTGATCGAGGGCGCCACCCTCGCGCACAGCACGACAGCGCACACGGCGCGGTTCCGGCGGGCATGTCCTGCTTCTCGATGACCGGTCCGGTGGCCACTCGCGCAGACGGACGCGTGCCCGTCAGGCCTTCAGCGGACCTGACGGAAGGGTGCTCGCCCCTCGGGCTCGTAGCCGTACAGGGCGCTCACCCGCTCGGTCCCCATCCGCTCGAGGAACCGTTCCTCCTCCCCACTCGCGGGGGGAGGAGTCAACACCAGTGGGACCCCCGAGACCACCGAGGCCATCAGGAGCGACAGGTCCTCGCCCAATGCGGTCAACGGGGCATCCGAGGCGACCACCACGGCCAGCCGGTCCCGTTCGCCCAGCCGCCAGGCCTCGGCCCGGGTCCGCCCCGCCGTCACCAGTTCGGCGCCGGTCAGGGCGCGTTCGGTCGTCTCCAGCGCGGGTTCGTCGGCGTCCACCGGATAGGGCTGGAAATGGTCACCGTGCCCGCGCACCTCCACGGTGTAGTCCGTGACCATCGTCGGGACCTCCTTGAGCGGCATGCCCAGCGAGTCCAGGGAGGTCCCCACGACCTCCTCCGCGCCGGCGTCCAGAGCGGCCTCCAGCCGTCCCGGATCGGCCACCGCGATCTCCGTGCCCGGGGCCACCGCGTCGGTACCGTCCAGCACCACGGTCGCGCCCACGGACCAGCAGGACAACAGCCACGCCAACGACTGCCAGTGCGGCGGCAGCGCCACCGCCACCCGGTCACCCGGCTGTGTGCCGAAGCCGTCCACCAACATGTTCGAAGTCTTGGACACCCAGTTGTCGAGGGTGGCCCGGGACAACTCGACCCGGTCACCGAGGTCGTCATAGGAGGTCACGAAGGGGCGGGCGGGGTCGGCTGCTACGAGAGCGCGCCACAGGCGCGCGGGAGATTCGGACATGGCGCCCATGCTAAGTGTCGGCGGTGCGGTTCCTCGCGCCTGCCCGCGCGGTCGTACCCAAGGCACGGTGTGCGTACCCGGGGCGGAGCTGCCAGAGTTGCCCCATGCGCCTGCTTCCCGGACGGTTCCTCGCCCGTGTGACCGCGCTCCCCGCGATCGCCCTGTCGGCCTGGCTCCTCGTCGCCTTCCCCCTGCTGGTCCTCGGCTGGTTCACCCCCGTGCTCGGGCTCTTCTTGGGGCTGCCCGCGATACTGGTCGCCTGCGCGCTCCTACCTCGCCTGATACCGGACCTCGACGAGGATCACGTGCCCTGGTGGCCGGTGCTCGCGGTCCTGGTCATCACGGTCGCCTTCATCGCGGTCCAGATCGCCTACCACGCCGAAGCGCTGGTCATCCGTCGAGACCCGGCCTCCTACGCCATGTACACGGCCTGGATCGCCGAGAACGGGTACCTGCCCATCCCCCAACAACGCGAACTGATCGCGGGCGAGGACTCGGCACTGGGCTACCAGAGCCTGGCCTACTACCAGCGCGACGACGTCATCTGGCCGCAGTTCATGGCCGGGGCCCCACTGGTGCTCTCGATCGGCTACTGGGTGGGCGGGCTCGACGGCATGCTCGTCACCACGCCGTTCCTGGGTGCTCTCGGTGTCCTCACCTTCGCCGGACTCACCGCCCGCCTGGTCGGTGTTCGATGGGCCCCACTCGCGGCCCTGGTCCTGGCGGTCTGTCTGCCTCAACAATGGGTCAGCCGCTTCACCTACAGTGAGCCGCTCGCGCAGATCCTTCTTCTGGGCGGTCTGGTCCTGGCCTTCGACGCCCTGAGCAGGAGACGGAACCTCACCGAACGTTGGGGGGCCGAGCACGTCCTCGCCGCCACCGCCGGAGTGGTCTTCGGGCTCGGTGTGCTGGTGCGCATCGACGCCATCCGCGACCTGCTTCCGGTGATCGGTTTCATCGGTCTGCTCCTGGTCGCCCGACGTGGCCAGGCCCTACCCCTGTTGGGCGGGCTCGCCGTGGGCGCCGGATACGGGTTGGTCGCCGGCTACGGCTACTCCCGGCCCTACCTGGAGTACCTGTCGGACTCGATGTCCCCGTTGCTCCTTATCAGCGGAGTGGTCATCGTCCTCACCATCGTCCTCACCGCAGTGCTGTGGCGCCGAGGGTTGCCGCGCAGCGAACGTGTCCCCTGGCTCGCGGGGGCGGTGGGTCTGCTCGCGATCCTGGTCATGGTCGGTTTCGCGATCCGTCCCCTGGTGTGGCCGGACTACGGGCACGGCAGCGACTTCACCGACCAGTGGGTCGCCGCCGTCCAACAGATCGAGGGATTGCCGATCGAGGGCAGTCGTACCTACTACGACATGAGCCTGTACTGGGTGGGCTGGTACGTGGGTCTGGGCACCGTGCTGTTGGCCTCGCTCGGCGTGGCCTTGGTCCTGTACCGACTCACCCGGCGCCACGACCCATGGTGGCTGTTGCCGGCCATGCTGCTGGTGTGGACGGTGGCCACCACGCTGTTGCGTCCGGCCATCACCCCGGACCACCCCTGGGCCAGTCGACGGCTGATCGTTCTGGTCATCCCGGCCTTCATCCTCTTCGCCGTGTGGTTCCTGGCCTGGTTGACCCGCTACTGCGAACGGTCCGTCGAGCATGCTCGGAGCGGCCCCATCGCCCGCGCGCTGCCGGTGGTGGTCGCCGCGAGCGCGTCCGTGGCCCTGCTCGGTCCCACCCTGCTCACCTCGGCGTCGGGGATCATGGGGTATCGGCAGGACATCGGGACCGTCGCCCAGACCGAACGGCTCTGCGGGTCGTTGCCGCCGGACGCCTCGGTCATCGTGGTGGACTCGGGGATGGCGGGCGGTTTCATGCCGTTGTTCCGCAACGTGTGCGGGGCGCCCACCGCGTCCCTGGAGGATCCGCGTCCAGAGGCGGTCGACCGGGTGGTGGCCGCCGTGTACGAGCGGGACCGCGTTCCCGTGCTCGCCGCACCGGAATGGCAGGCGCCCNNNNACGGCGAGGTGGAGCCCGAGCGGCATTTCCACGTCGTCGCCGAAATGGACCCGAGTACGCTCATGACACCTCCGACCGGTTCCTGGAAGTTCAACGCGAGTGTGTGGACGGTCGTCCCGCCCGTCCCCGGGTGATCCTCGCCCTCGATCCCATCCGAGTCCTCGTATTCGGTGGCTTCGCGTCACCATCCGCCCCGTCGAGAAGAACCGTATGAGTCACGCGCACATCCAAGAGCACACCCACGGCCCGCCCGTGCGGGTCACGATCGTCCTGCCCTGCTACAACGAGGAAGACCACGTCGTCGACGAGGTCAAGCGAATCTGCTCGGCCATGGACGCCTCCGGATACGGATACGAACTCCTCGCGGTGGACGACGCCTCCAGTGACGGGACCCTCGACCGGCTGCGCGAGGTCGAACACCTCTTCCCGAACATGCGCGTGGTGGCCTTCGGTCACAACGGCGGCTCGGGGACCGTGCGCAGGATCGGCAGCCAACGAGCGCGCGGCGAGTTCGTCGTGTGGACCGACGCCGACATGAGCTACCCCAACGAACGCATCCCCGAACTGGTCGCCATGCTCGACACCGACCCCGAGATCGACCAGGTCGTCGGCGCGCGCACCCAGGAGATGGGAACCCACAAGGCGCTGCGGGTCCCCGCCAAATGGATGATCCGCAAGATCGCCGAACGCCTCACCAACACCCGCATCCCCGACCTCAACTCCGGACTCCGGGTCTTCCGCCGTGAGGTGGCCCGTCCCTACCTGAGACTGCTGCCGCCCGGTTTCTCCTGCGTCACCACCATCACGCTGGCCTTCCTGTCCAACCAGCACCCCGTGAAGTACGTGCCCATCGAATACGCTAAGCGCGCGGGCACCTCCAAGTTCCACTTCGTACGCGACGCCTACCGGTACGTCCTCCAGGTGTTGCGCATGGTCATGTACTTCAACCCGCTCAAGGTCCTGATGCCGCCCTCGCTGTGGTTGTTGGGCATCGGCACGGCCAAGTTCGTCTACGACCAGGTGCGCAACCCGTTCTACCTGCCCAACAACACCGTCCTGATCCTGATGACGGGGCTGATCTTCGCGGCCATCGCGCTGTTGGCCGACCTCATCGTGCGCTCCAGGGAGCACCCGTGAACCGGCGTATCACCCTTGTCGGTCCCGCCCACCCCTACAAGGGCGGTGGGGCCAGACACACCACCGAGCTCGCCCACCGGTTGAGTGCCCTGGGCCACCGCACTCGGATCGAGTCGTGGGCGTCCCAGTACCCGGCGGCCCTGTACCCGGGGGAGCAGACCGTCACCGACCCCGAGGGCGAACCGTTCCCCGACACCCACCACGGCCTGGCCTGGTACCGGCCGGGTGGCTGGTGGTCGACCGGGCGGCGGCTGGCCCGGACCGAGGACCTGGTGGTGCTCACCCTGTTCTCGCCCGTCCAGGTCCCCGCCTACCTGGGGATCCTGTCCGGGGTGCGTTCGGCGCGCCCTCCCCGGACCCGGGTAGTGGCGCTCTGCCACAACGTCCTGCCGCACGAACGCCGTGCCGTGGACGTCTTTCTGGTCCGTGCCCTGCTGCGCCGCGTCGACGGGGTGTTGACGCACTCACCCGAACAGGCACACCTGGCCGAGGGGCTTTTGGGTTCGGGACGTGCTCGCCCGGTGGTGGCACAGATGCCCCCGCACCTGCCCGAGACCGGAACCCGCCGCGAACCGGCCCCGGGGGAGCGGCGCCACCTGCTCTTCCTGGGGATCGTGCGCCCCTACAAGGGCGTGGACGTGCTGTTGCGGGCCTTGGCCGAGGGAGCGCCGGACGACGTCACACTCACCGTGGCCGGCGAGTTCTGGGGTGGCTCGGCCGACCTGGCCGCTCTGGCCCGTGGCCTGGGGGTGGCCGACCGGGTCCGTTTCCGCGAGGGCTACGTGCCCGCAGAGGAATTGCCAGAGCTGTTCGCGGGCGCGGACGCCATGGTGCTGCCCTACCGTTCGGCCACCGCCAGCCAGAACGTGTGGCTGGCCCATGAGCACGGTCTACCGGTGATCGCCACTCGGGCGGGTGCTCTGGCCGACCATGTGCGCGAAGGCGTGGACGGGCTCTTGTGCGCGCCGGGCGACGTCGCCGACCTGGCCCGGGTCCTGGGCGAGTTCTACCGCCCCGGTGTTCCGGAGAAGCTGCGCGCGGGCGTGCGCCCGGTGGAGGCGGCTCCGCTGTGGAAGGACTACACCGACCGTCTCCTAAGGGCCTGAACGCCGGCGGTGAGACGCCTGCGGTGGGGGAGGGCCCACCGCAGACGGGGTGCTGGCCGACTACCGCAGAGCGCTTTTGAGGAAGCCGGTCCACTCGGAGGCGGGGAAGGGGAAGTGCCCGGCGTCGGGGTGTTTGGAGTCGCGGATGGCCGCGCCACAGGGGAGCTCGGCGACCTCGACGCAGTCTTGGCCGGCGCCGCTGTAGCTGCTCTTGCGGAAGCCGGTGGGGATGTGTGCGACTTCGACGCATTCGACCCGGTCACTGCTGTAACTGGACTTGAAGAACCTTAGTTCGGTTCTATCGGTCATGTCAGTTGCTCCTGCTCCATGATCTGTTGGATGAACTGAGTGGTACGCGAAGCTTGAAGCGCTGCTGAATTCAGGTGCGAGAAAATCGTGACATAGCGTTGCACGTCATCAGGATCCTGAACAAAGAGGCTGGCTGTTGCCGATTCGGTGTAGGCGATACAGGGATCGGCGGGGTTGGGAAAGTCAAGCAAGACGAAGGAGCCGGACAACCCGGCGTGCATGCCAGCATTGAAGGGCAGTACCTGAATGTCCACGTTCTTTCTGGTGGCCATGTCCAGCAGGTGCTGTAGCTGCTCCTTCATGATCTGTGGATCATCGAGCCGTCTTCTCAGGGCTGCCTCGTCGATCACCGCCCAAAATCGCGGTGCCTGATGGCGCCCGAGGACCTGCTGTCGCTGTAGGCGTGCATCAATGTTGCGTCTGACCTCATCGTCTGAGTACGCACGTCCACCGCGAAATACGGCCTCGCTGTACCTGGGAGTTTGCAAGAGCCCAGGGACAACTTGGCACTGATAGGTCCGAATCATGGACGCCTCGACCTCGAAGTCCGGTATGGCGTTGCCACCGAAGACATCCTTGTAGCTGGACCACCAGCCTTGCTCCTTGGACTCCCTCGCTAGCTCATGAAGTGCTACGCGGACATCGTCTGGGGCTTGGTAAAGGTCGACGAGGGCGTCGATGTCCCGTGCCTTGACGCGGCGTGCGTCCGCGCCCTCGATGTTGCTGAGTGTGGACTGAGGTACGCCTGCGCTCTTCGCGGCCACAGACAGCTTCAATCCCTGGGACTCACGTAGTCGTCGCAGCTCGCGTGCCAGTCGTCGGCGGCGCACGGTGGGGCTGAAGGGGCTGTGCATATGAGGATTCTAAACCAAGTTCTTTTCGATTATCGTTGACAGCTCGATTATTACACCTCATGATGAAGGTGTAGTCAGTGACCGGTGGATCACTCAGGGTTCATCTGGTCAGGCTACGCCTTGCCCGTTCCGCGCATCACGGCCTCCGTGAGACTTCTCCAACGGGCATCCGGCAACGATCCCCCGCCTCATGTGTGCAGCCATGTCAAGGAGTGTGTTCGTCATGCCCGAAACCGTCCTCACGCCCGTGGTGCCCGTCCCGGTTCAGGGTGAGGCCACGGTGCCGTTGGCCAGCTTCATCCGCCCGTTCCAGCGCCACTACTTCTCCGGGCTCCCGGAGCGTCCCAACTACCGGGCGCGTAGCTACGACTTCGCGGGTCTGCCCGCCCTGCTGCCGCTGGTCCGGGCGTTCCTGGACACGTGCGCGGCCACCGAAACGGACGACTACCGGTACCTGTTCACTTTGCTGGGGTGTGAGTTGGCCACCAACTCGATCCAGCACAGCCTGTCCGGATACCCGGGCGGCAGCTACACCCTGCGAGTACACCGCGACAAGGAAGGGCTCCGCCTGACCTGCCACGACCGAGGCGCACTACGCACCCGCACCAGCCGCACCAGCCGGGCCACCCACCTGACGCCCGCCTCGCAGGGGGCCGGGCTGGGAGCCGAATCCGGGCGCGGGTTGGCCATGGTCGACGCCTTGGCCACCTCATGGGGTGACAACGGCAACGTCGAGTACCGCACGGTGTGGCTGTACCTGGCCTACGACCTGACCACCAGTGCC
Source organism: Nocardiopsis alkaliphila YIM 80379 (assembly GCF_000341005.1). Classification (GTDB taxonomy): domain Bacteria; phylum Actinomycetota; class Actinomycetes; order Streptosporangiales; family Streptosporangiaceae; genus Nocardiopsis; species Nocardiopsis alkaliphila. The sequence continues at coordinate 22,406 of NZ_ANBD01000040.1, forward strand.
TGGAACACCGCCACCAACTGAGTTTTGAACTCTGTCATGTTGCGGACATGAGACGGGCCCAGGAGAGCGTTGCAGCGCTCTTCCGGGCCCTGAACCCCCAAAACCCAACTACGCATAAGTAAGGAAAAGAGGATCTGATGAGCCACCCTATCCCCGCACCCCGACGCCCCGTGGACACCCGACCCGCTGCTTCCACCCGACCGGTCACCACCCCTACCCCGGCGGCCTGTGCGTCCTGTGCTCACCCGACCTGCCGCACCCAACGCGCCCGCATCCTGCCCCGCCTGGGTGGACACCGCGCCGAGTTTGCCCGCGAACACCACCAAGCCGCCCAGGTCCAGGCCCACAACCGCCACCTGCTCATCTACTTCGGTGAGGCCACCCAATCGTTCTGGATCGCCACCTCCGCCGGACTGGAGGAGGCCCGCGACATCGATGCCCTGCTGTTGAAACTGTGGCCGCACACCGACCCGCCCGCCACCCGCCCCTGGGCCCGCAACCTCGGCGGCCCTCGCGTCCCGACCATGGCCTGAGCGGCCGGCGTGCCCCTGGCCGAATCCGGTCACGCTGGATGTCTGTTCGCTGGAGTGAAGCCGTGTCACTTCAGCGAACCGGTAGAACGGAAGCTGTCCAGACCTGTTACGGCTGTGGATCGCGCTAGGGTTTGTGGGGTGACTGACACCTCGATTCGCACCAGGTTCGCACCCTCCCCGACCGGCATGTTCCACGTGGGCAACGCCCGGTCCCTGCTGCTGAACTGGGTGGTCGCACGACAATCCGGCGGCACTATGGTGCTGCGGATCGAGGACACCGACGCCGCCCGCTCCCGCCCGGAGTGGACCGAAGGCATCCTGTCCGCGATGGCCTGGCTGGGTGTGGACTCCACCCAATACGAGGGCCCCTACTCCCAGACCGACTACGCGAACAAGCACACCGAGGCCGCCCAGCGCCTGTTGAAGGAAGGGCCGGCCTACTACTGCGACTGCAAGCGCGAGCAGGTCCAGGCCCGCCGGGACAACCCCAACCTGGGCTATGACGGGTTCTGTCGGGACCGAGGTCTGGAGGCCGGACCGGGACGAGCCTTGCGCTTCCGCATTCCCGAGGGCGGTCCGACCGTGGTCGAGGACCAGATCCGGGGCCGGGTGGAGTTTCCGCACGAGGCCCTGGAGGACTTCGTCATCGCCCGCGGCGACGGCACCGCCCTGTTCGTGTTGGCCAACGTGGTGGACGACGTCGAGATGGGCATCACGCACGTCATCCGGGGTGAGGAGCACCTGTCCAACACCCCCAAACAGCAACTGCTGTGGGAGGCCCTAGGACACACCGCGCCGGTGTGGGCGCACGCTCCAGTATTGGTGAACGACAAGCGCCAGAAGCTGTCCAAACGGCGTGACAAGGTCGCCATGGAGTCCTACCAGGCCGAGGGCTTCCTGCCCGAGACCATGGTCAACTACCTGATGCTGCTGGGCTGGTCCCCAGGCGAGGACCGGGAGATCATGCCGATCGAGGAGATGATCCCGCTCTTCGATCTGGCCGACGTCAACTCCTCGCCGGCGTTCTTCGACGAGAAGAAGCTGCGTGCCTTCAACGGCGACTACATCCGAGCCTTGGACTCCGGCGAGTTCGTCAAGCGCTGTGCTCCCTACCTGGAAGGGGAGGACGTGCCGTGGCGCCCGGAGGACTTCGATCCGGACGTGTTCGCGCAGATCGCCCCGCTGGCGCAGAGCCGGGTGGCGGTGCTCAGTGAGATCGTGCCCAACGTCGACTTCCTGTTCCTGGATACCCCGGTCTTCGACGAGAAGAGCTGGGCCAAGGCGATGAAGCCCGGCATCGGCGCGGAGATGCTCACCGCCGCGATCACCGTCTATGGGGACGAGTCCCTGGCGTGGGACGTCGAATCCCTCAAGGGAGCTCTTGAGCAGGCCGGGGCCGCCCAAGGGCTCAAGCTCGGCAAGGCTCAGGCACCGGTCCGTGTGGCGGTGACCGGACGCACGGTCGGGCTGCCGCTCTTCGAATCCCTGGAACTGCTGGGCAGGGAACGCACACTGGAGCGCCTGCGCGCGGCGTTGAAACGGCTCAACGCCTGACGAGCCGCACCCAGGCGCGCGGCTACCAAGCCAGAAGGAAGAACCTCCAGGAGTTCTGAGGCGCGGGGTCCGTTCCGCTGCCCGGTGAGTACCCAGCGAACCGGATGCGGAACCGGGCCCTTCGCACCCCTCTGCGTCAGGGTCGAGTGGGACACCAGGGGATAAACTTCACTAACTAGTAC
>NZ_ANBD01000041.1 GCF_000341005.1 Nocardiopsis alkaliphila YIM 80379
GCGTCCGGCAGCCAGTAGTGGAAGGGGAACTGCGCCGACTTGGTGAACACCGCGACGATCACCAGCAGCGCCACGACCGAGACGAAGACGGTGTCCTGGGTCCAGGAGTCATCGGCGAGGATCTCGCTGAGTCGCGTGGTTCCGGTGCGCACGATCAAGAGAACGACCGCGCCCAGTAGGGCCAGCCCTCCCATGGCGGTGAGCAGGAAGGTGCGGATCGCGGGTCGGCTCGCCGTGGGCCCCGACAACCCGATGAGGTAGAACGAGGCGATGGTCGTCAGCTCCCAGAACACGAAGAGCACGACCACGTCGTCGGCCAGCACCAGCCCTGTCATCGCGAACGCGAACAGGGACATCAGGAAGTAGAAACCGAGCCTGGCACCGGGCGGAAAGTATCGGGTGGAGTACGCCATGATCAAGGCACCGATCCCGGTGACCAGCATGGTGAAAAGCCAACCCAGGCCGTCCATACGCAGGTGGAGGTCGACCCCGATCCGGGGCATCCATGGACGGGTGACCTCCAACGGGGTGCCCGCGCCCAGGACCTGGGGAGCCTGGAGGGCGACCAGCACGGTGAGGGCGAGGAACACCGCGGCGATGGGCCAGCCGGCGTTCCGCCCCAGGAACCTGTCCAGTAACGGGGTGCTCGCGACGGTCACGGCGAGCACGAGGAGGAGAAGCAGCAGCACCACGCCACTGTCCTTTCACGGCCGGCCACCGGGCACGGGTCACCCATGTCGGCGGGATGTGCGCGGTGGGATGGGGCGGCAGGGAGTGTTCATGACAAGGGGCCTGAACGGCCGTCAGATGGACCCCGGAGGACAGGCACTGAGTTCGCCGTGGGCGTTGGTGCCCCAGGAAGTGGTGTACCCGTTGGTGCCCAAAGGGCGACGGTTGCCGACGGGGAGCTTGTGGCGCTCACTGAAACGGCTACGACGCAGCACGCACGAGGGCGTGGTGTGCGGAGGGGACATGAGGTGTGCTCCGGGCCATAGGTCGGTTGGGACGCCGACCAGTCTTCCCGGCACACCTGTGGTGTCATACGACGCCGCGCCCATGGTCGTTGACGTGGGCGCTTATGTCCAGTTCTGGCCGGATCCGATCAAGGAACCGGTGGGCCGAACGACACCTGGGCAAGAGTATCAATACAGCTCCTGAACAGACCGAATAACCCTTTGTCAACGAGTCCATCTCGCTATACGCCGAAGGTGGCCGAGTCTCGAATGTAGGCGTAGAGTCCTCGCCAGGTGTGCCGGGAAGACTGGTCGGCGAAGGCCGACCCCTACCCGAAACCAGGTGTCCGATGACCGAGACCGCCGTTCACGGTGCGCGCGTCTACCGCTCCGACACCGCAGCGAGGACGATTCGTGGTTGGTGCGAGGAACGGCTGGCGGAGTTCTCCGGCCTTCACCACCTTCCCGAGATCCCGACGGCCATCGGACCCACCAGGGCCTTTCGGTTCGAGGGTGGTTCCGGGGCCCCGGTGGTGGTGCTCAGCGGTACCAACTTCAACAGTGCCCTCAGCGCCTCACCCTGTTCCGACATGTCCGACGAGCGTGACGTGATCCTGGTCGACCTGCCCGGACAACCGGGGCTCAGCTTCGGCAGACGGCCTCGAGGGCAACGAGCCCGGGCCTACGGGGCCTGGTTCCAGGAGGTGTTGCCCGAACTCGTGGACAGACCCGCGATCGTTCTGGGGCACTCCCTGGGAGCGGCCGTGGCCTTGGCCGCCGAGCCGTGCCCACTGGTGAAGGGCTTGGTGCTGATCGGCCCGGCCGGGCTGACCGCCGCCGCGACCTCGCCGGAGCTGATGCGGGTCACCCTGCCCTGGATGATCGGCCCCCGAGACGACAAGAGCACTCGGCTGCTGAACTTCATGAGCGGTCCCGACCAGCGGTATCCGGTCCACCCGTACGCCGAGTGGATGACGATGGTGGGTAGGTACTGTCGAACCAGTCTGGCCCCGGGGCCGTTGCCCACCGAGTCGTTGTTGGTGTGGAAGGAGAAGAACGTCACGGTGGCGACCGGGTCCGACGACGAGTTCTTCTCGCCTTCGCGATTGCACGCGCCGGCGCGTCGGTTCTTGGACGTAGAACTGAGGGTGCTGGCAGGGGCGGGACACCTGGCCTTCTACGAGGTGCCGCAGAAGGTCCGTGAACTGGTCAACGGGGCCGATACCTGATCCGGAAGGGGAACCGGGTCGGATCGACCGACGCCTCGCGTCCGTGTCGGGGAGCCTCGGGCTTCGCCCACTCCGTGCCGCCCAGAGGGTGAGGACGCACACCGGCGGGGCTCTGTGCCTTTGTCGAGGAAGGACCGACGGCCGAAGCCGGGTCTCACACGCCCAAGAGCACCTGGTCGGCGGTGTGCTCGCCGATCGCCGCCAACAAGGGGGCGTCCGCCGTCTGAGAGATCAGCACCGATGCGTAGATCACCGCCCAGGCCCGCGCGCGCACCCACGTGTGCTCATCGAGACCGGTGAGAGCGGCCAGGCGTTCCCGCAGCCGGGCACGATCGGCGACCCCGAAGGTCATCCATGCCGTCCCCAGGTCGGTGGCCGGGTCCCCTGAGGTGAGGTCACCGAAGTCCAGGACGGCCGCCAGCCCGCACGAGGCGTCCACCAGAATGTTCGCGGGGTGCGGGTCCCCGTGCAGCCATAGGGCCGGGCCCTCCCAGGCCGGGGTCTTCACCAGTTCCCGCCACAGGTCGAGCAATTCGGCGGCTCGGGGATGATCGGAACCGCCGAGGCGTTCGACCACCCGCTCATGACGTTCGCGCAGGGGTACGCCTCGCACCGGGTTGGCGGGTGCCTCGGCCGGCGCGGGCACGTGCAATCGGGACAGGAACAGTGCGAGTGGTTCCACGAGGGGTCCTCGCTCGCCGGGCGAAACCTCGGCGGCGACACGCCCCCGAAACCATGGGTTCACCGACCAACCCCACGGATACCCCTGCCCGGGTCGCCCCACGCGCACCGGCACCGAGATCGGCGCCCCGACCCGTTCGGCGATCTCGGGAAGCCACCGCTGTTCGTTGAGTACCGATCGGGCGGCGACCTCGCGCCGAGGCATACGCACGCACAGGTCCTCACCCAGCCTCAGCAGTGTGTTGTCCCAACCATTGGCGACCGGCTCGATCGGCAGTTCCGCCAGGTCGGGATGTTGTTCTCGAAGGAGGCGGCGAGCAAGGGAGGGGGAGACGTCGACTTCTGCCTCAGGAGTGCGCATCTCCCCAGTATCGGACTCAGTAGTAGACCGCGAGTGGTCCGTTCGGCCCTTCCACGACGCTCACCGGCGTCTCGAACACCCGAGTGAGCACCTCGTCGGTCATGATCTGCTCCGGTGTGCCGAACTCGGCCACGGAGCCGTCCTTGACCGCGCAGATCCGGTCCGCGTAGTGCCCAGCGAAGTTGATGTCGTGCAGCACGATCACGATCGTGCGTTCCAACTCCTCGGCGGCCCGACGCAGATGCTTCATCATCTGCACCGAGTGACGCATGTCCAGGTTGTTGAGCGGCTCGTCCAGCAAGACGTACTCGGTGTCCTGTGAGAGCACCATCGCGACGTAGGCGCGCTGGCGCTGCCCACCCGAGAGTTGGTCGAGGTAGCGATGCTCCAGGTCGGTGAGGTCCAAGAAGTTGATGGCGCGGCTGATGACCTCCTCGTCGTGCACCGTCAGTCGCCCCTTGGAGTGGGGGAAACGACCGAAGGCGACGAGTTGGCGCACCGTCAGCCGGGTGACGAAGTGGTTCTCCTGCCGCAGCACCGAGACGACCTTGGCCAGGTCCTTGGACGCCGTCTTGGTCACGTCGTAACCCGCGATCTCGATACAGCCCTCGTCGAGCCCGAGCAGGCGGCCGATCATGGTCAGCAGCGTCGACTTGCCCGCGCCGTTGGGCCCCACCAGCGCGGTCACGCCACCCTTGGGGATCCGCAGATCCACGGGGCCGATCGCGACCTCGCTGCTGTACTCCTTGCGCACACCGGTCAGGGTGATCACAGTCGGCCCTTTCTGAGGATGACGAACAGGAACACCAGCCCGCCGACGAGTTCGATGATGATCGAGACCACGCCGTTGGCGTAGAAGATGTTCCGCATGACGAAGTACGCGCCACTGAGCACGACGAAGCAGGTCAGCACCGCGACCGGAAAGACGTACCGGTGGTCGTGGGTGTCGGCGAACTGGTAGGCGAGGGTCGCCACGAGGAAACCCAGGAAGGTCATCGGGCCGATGAGTGCGGTGGAGACCGCCATCAGGATCGACACCAAGAGCAGCACGCGCATGGTCTCGCGGCGATGGTTCAGGCCGAGCCCGACGCTCGCGTCGCGCCCCAGCGCCACGATGTTCAGCCGCCGTGAACGCATCCACAGCAGGGCGGTGGCGACCAGGCACAGCGGCACCGCGATCGGCAGGTAGGACGCGTCGGCGTTGGCGATGTTGCCGAACAACCGGGCGGCCAGCACGTCGAACTCGCTCGGGGTGAGCAGACGCTGCATGAAGGTGGAGACCGAGGCGAGGCCACCACCGATGATGATGCCGATCAGCAGCATGATCTGTAGGTTTCCGTACCTGCCCGACAGCAGCCACCCGTACAGCAGCATCGCGAAGCCGACCATCAGGGTGACCTGTAGCAGGAACTGCGGGACTCCTTGGACCGCCATGACTCCGGCGGCGCCCAGGAGATACACCGCGGTGGTCTGGATGGTGACGTAGAGCGCCTCGAACCCCATGATCGACGGGGTGATGATGCGGTTGTTGGTCACGGTCTGAAAGCTCACCGTGGCGACGGCCTGGCAGACCGCCACCACGGCCATGATCACCAGGTTCGTGGCGCGCAATTCCGCGATGCGCCAGAAGCCGTCCGAACCCACCGGCATCGGGTTGTCCCAGGCCAACTGGCCGAAGGCGAAGCCCACCGCGAGCACCGCGAGCACCGCGACGATGATCCAGTAGCGGCGGCGGGCGCGCCCGGTGGGCAGGGTGCGGGAGGAACGTTCGGGGGACGGCCCGGTGGGTGGTGCGGTCACCCGGGGGGTCGTACGGGGTCTCACGCGGGGAACGGTCGTTTCAGCCACGGCGACGCTGCCTCAACAGGAGAAAGATGAACACGACGGCGCCGACGACCCCGAGGATGAGGGACACCGGCACCTCGAAGGGCATGATGATGGTCCGGCCGATCAGGTCGCACACCGTGACGATGCCGATGCCCAGTAGGCACACCCACGGCAGGTTGCCGCGCAGGTCGTCGCCACGGAACATCGAGACGACGTTGGGGACGATGAGCCCGAGGAACGGTAGGTTGCCCACGACCACGGTCACCACTCCGGTCGCCACCGCGATGAGGCCGGTGCCCAGCAGGATGACCCGGTTGTAGTTCAGGCCGACGTTGGTCGAGATCTCCTCGCCCAATCCGGCCACCGTGAACCGGTCGGCGACGAAGAACACCGCGACGGCCACGAACGCCACGATCCACAGCATCTCGTATTGGCCCCGCAGCACCGAGGTGAAGCTGCCGGCGAACCACACGCCCAGGTTTTGCAGCATGTCGGTCTGCAACGCGATGAAGGTCGACACCGCGCTGACCACCGCGCCCAGCATGATGCCCACGATCGGGACGATGAGCGAGGAGCGCAGGGTGACCTGGCGCAGGAAGAGGAAGAACACCATCGTGCCGATGAAGGCCGCCAGCACGGCGCCGACCATGCGGGTGGTGATGCTCGCTCCCGGCAGCAGGATCATCACCGTGAGCAGACCGAGCCCGGCCCATTCGGTGGTACCGGTGGTCGTCGGTTCGACGAAGCGGTTCTGCGTCAGTAGTTGCATGACCAGGCCGGACATGGCCATGGCGGCGCCGGCCAGCACGAGGGCGATCGTGCGGGGAATACGGGTGATCGCGAACATCTCACCGCCGTCATCGGCGCCGAAGATGTCGTAAACGCCGGTGAACAGGGAGAACACGAGAAGGACGCCCACGACGGCGACGCCGATGAGCAGCTTCCAGTCGAAGAGTCGACCCTTGTTCCGTGTACGCGGTGGGGGAGGGCTGGTGGTCGTCATGTCCCGTCGATCTCCTCACAACGGCTCGTACCGACGCCGGTGCTCAAAGCACCACCGTCGGTAGGAGCCGTTCGGGTGAGCCGAATCAACCCCGGGCCTCCAGCGCGTCGGCGAACGCGTTGAAGAACTCGGTGTAGGTCTGGATGCCCTCGTTGGTGTAGGTGTCGACGGGCATGTAGACGATCTGCTCCTCCTCGACGGCCTTCACGCTGGAGAGCGCCTCGGAGCTGGAGAGGATGTTCGCGGCGGTCTCGTAGCCTTCCTCGTCGGCGGCGACGGCGGCGTCGCGGTCCATCACCAGGATCCAGTCGGGGTCGGAAGCGGCGATGGCTTCGACGGAGATGTCGTCACCCTGGTGATCGTCGCTGGCACCGTCGACCTCCAAAGCGGGAGCGAGGTCGAAGATGTCGAAGACCGGGCCGAGGGTGCGGCCCACACCGGGGGAGAGGTAGCCGATCTCGCCGCCGGAGGTGGTGACGGCCATGACCGTCTCGTCCTGGTCGTAGACCTCGTTGACCCGCTCGACGGACGCATCGAAGTCGGCGATGGTCCGCTCGGCCTCGTCCTGCTTGTCGAAGACCTCGCCCAGTACGGTGATCTGGCGCTTGAGTTCGGCCTCGAAGGGCTCGCCATCACGCGGTTCGAGGTCCAGAACCGTCGCGTCGGGCACCAGGGAGGCGATGTCGTCGTGGTACTCGGTGAAACGCTGGCCATTGACGACCAGGTCCGGCTCGGCCGCGACGATCGTCTCGAAGTCGGGCTCGTTGTGCGTGCCGACGTCGGGGATCGAGTCGTCCTGCGCGTAGTCGATGGTGTCGGGCATGAGTGAGATCGCACCGGCGGACAGTTCCACGCCCCAGTCGGAGAGGGTCTCGAAGGTGCGGTTGTCGAGCGCGACCACGGAGGAAGGCGGGGAGCTCACCGTCTGAGTGCCGTTGTTATCCTCGACCTCGATGGTGTCGGCCTCCGCAGCGGAGTCCTCGCCGGCCTGTCCGCCGGACGAGCAACCGCCAAGGAGCAGGGCGGACGCGAGGGCGAGCGAGAACGCCGTGACGGGACGACTGACGGGCATCATTGAAGTCTCCTCTGAGTGCTTGCGACAAAGGGGAGCCTAACCTAACTTCAATGATGATTGTACGGAGGGGTCCCTTATGAGATGTTTGACTCAAAATCGCAGGTCAGGGTTGCGTATTCGCCGACTTTCTGCCGGCACCCTCATCGACCGTGCTCGCGGGCCCGAGCCGCTTCGGTGTTCGAGTCGGGTTCGTCCTCGGGCAGCGGCACCGCGCGCAGGATGGCGTTCTCCTCGTTGAACTCGGCGGCCGGCATGGCCCGTAGGGCGCTCACCAGCTCCTGGTCCGCCCCCGACTCCAGGGCCGCCTCCACTACCGCGTCCCGGGACACGGGGAAGCGCACACCCTCCAGAATCCGCCGGAGTCCCTCACGGCCACGTTCGACCCCCATCACTACCTCCTCGATCATGAAAGGGCCCGATCGCACCGCGCCCCGAAGAACGAAAGGCGACCGGACCGACACGCACACGGGTGGGCTACCCGAAGCGGCCCGGACTCATTCCCCGTCGGGCCAGACCAGGTCGGCGCCGTCGTGGACGGCCATCAGGTGGCGCGAGTCGAAGAGCGGTGCCACATCGGGGACCTCGTCCAGTTCACCGTTGTCCACAAGGGTCCGGGCCTCCTGCTCGGTCAGGTCGAGGTCGACGAAACCACGGGGCTCCCCGTCCGGGGTGGAGGAGACCACGAGTTCGCGTTCGGTGTCCCACACCTTGAGGTTGTGTTCACCGTCGTAGCCCGCACGGTCCAGGTCGGCGGCGTGATCGACGCATGCGGCACCGTCGCCTTGGCAGTGGTCGAAGGCCCGGCCGACCGCGCGCAGGAAGTCCTCGACGACGGTGGGGTGCTGCTCGGCCCAGACGGGGGAGGTCACCAGGACACCGAAGGAACCCACGACCCCGAAGTCCTCGGGGTGCCACTCGGTGTACTCCGCGTCCAAGGCGTCCAGCCGGTGGGGTTCGTTGGAGCGAAATCCGGTGAGCGCCTGGACCTGGTCGCGGGGCAGGACGGAGGGGTCGTAGCCGGCCTCGACCTGCTCGATGGCGTCGATGTCCACCCCGGCCTCCACCAGCATCGCCTCCAGCGGGGCGGGCAGCATGCTCTGGTGCCCCAGGGTCCGGCCTTCGAGTTCGGTGAGGTCCTCCACCTCCGGGCCGGTGATCAGGGTGGAGATGGGCACGTGGCCGTAAGTGGCGATACCGACGATCTCGTGGTCGCGCACGTTGGCCTGGAGGACCTCGGCCTCGTTGCTCATCGCGGTGAACTGCGCGGTGCCGGCCGAGACCAGTTGGGCGTTGCCCATCAGGTCACCGTTGCCCGGCTGGATCTCCACGTCCAGGCACAGGGCGTCGAAGTACCCCAGGGCATCGGCGGCGATGACCTCCAGTTGGGTGACCGACGCCTGGTAGTGGTAGCCGGTCACGAAGGTGACCGCGCCGGCCTCCCGGTTGGTCTCGCACCGCTCCTGGTCGATGATCACGGCGACCTCCGAAGCCCCATCGGAACCGTCCGAGCCGCAGGCCGTCGCGAGCAGGGAGGTGGCGGCCAGGGCGACGGTCGGACCGAGGAGGCGGGACCGGTGACGGTGCGGAGCACGCATTGGGTTTCTCTTTCGTTCGCCGACGACGGGGGACACACGAGAAAGACGCATGGGGACGGATCAGGCGCGACCGGAACGCCGGGAATCGTGCCAGAACAGCAGCCGACGTTCGACCAGCGCGACCAACCCGAGCAGCAGCACGCCCATCGCCGCCAGGCAGACCACACCCGCGTAGACGTAGTCCAAGCGGGCGGTGGAGGCGGAGTTGCGAATCATCGTTCCCAGACCGCCGGAGGAACCGGCCGCCACGAACTCGGCGACCACCGCACCCATCAGGGACAACGGCAGTACCACCCGCAGGGCGGCCAGGGTGTAGGGCAGACTGCTCGGGATCCGTAGCCGCAGCAGGACCTCCCAGCGGGAGGCGTTCAAGGTTCGAAAGACGTGCAGTACCGGCAGTGGCACCGAACGCAGCCCGGTGGCCACGTTGATCAGCACCGGAAAGAACGTGACGATCGCGGTCACCACGACCTTCGGGGTCATCCCGAACCCGAAGGCCACCACCAGCGCCGGCGCGATCGCCACCACGGGCGTGACGTTGAGGACCACGGCGAACGGCATCACCGCTCGGCGGACCACCTGGAACTCGGATACGACCACCGCCAGGACGAAGGCGGTGCCGGCGCCCACGGCCACGCCGACCAAGGCGATGCTCAACGTCGCCCAGGCGTTCTCCAAAAACAGCGTCGGATCGGCGGCCAGGGTCGCAGCGACCTCGCCCAGCGGGGGCAGGATGTAGGGGTGTGCCCGCGCCACGGCGGACCAGGCCACGGCGAGCACCACCAGGACCACGGTGGCGGGCAGCCACACGTAGGGACGCAGCACCGAACGGCGCCGGGCGCGGCGTGGGGTCGCGGGCTTCGGCGCGGGCGGGACGAAGTCCGCGGTGGTGGGGGCGGTGGGATCGGTGGGGTTCGCCCCGTCCGCCCGATCCGGTCCGGTGACACGGGTGACGATGCCCGTCTCCTCTCTCACAGCGGAACGAGGTCGTCGGGGGCGGCACCGGCCTTCCACGCGCTCTGCAACGAGTCGCGGACGCGGTCCTCCAGGTCGTGCATGTGCGGCCCCTTGACGACCTTCCGGTCCCGTGGGCGGGGCAGGTCGACGTCCAAGACCTCGTGCACCCGGCCCGGACGGGCCGACATCACCACGATCCGATCGGACAGCACGACCGCCTCACGGACGGAGTGCGTCACGAACACGACCGTGGTGGCCCGCCGCTGCCACAGGCCCAGGAGCTGGTACTGGAGGGCTTCGCGGGTGAACTCGTCGAGGGCGGAGAAGGGTTCGTCCATCAAGAGCACGTCCGGACGCAGCCCCAGCGCGCGGGCGACCGCGACGCGCTGGAGCATCCCACCCGAGAGTTGGTGCGGGTACTGGTGGGCGGAGTCCTCCAGTCCCACGGCGCGCAACAGTTCGTCGGGGGAGTCGATCTCCTTGCCGGCCCGCCGGTTGACCTTGCCGGGCAGCGCCACGTTCTGGCGGACGGTGCGCCAGGGCAGCAGGGCCGGAGTCTGGGAGACCAGGCCGATGGCCTTGCGGCGACTCGCCTCCCGCGGGCTTCGGCCCAGTAGACGGACCTGGCCGGTATCGGGGCGATCGAGCCCGGCCAGGATGCGCAGGAGGGTGGACTTGCCACAGCCGCTGGGGCCGATGAGGCTGACGAAGTGGCGGTGGGGGATCCGTAGATCGATGCCCTGGAGCGCGGGACGGTCCGGTCGGGCCCCGGGATGGCGTTTGGTGAGGCCGTGCACCTCGATGCCGGCGGTCACCGTGGACTCGCGACGGTAGGCCGGGTGACCCCGGTCCGGGCGTGGTGTCGCACTGTGCACTCTCCAGGTGTTCGTCCTCGTGCGGGTCCCGTTCCGTCGGCGCGGCCGGCTTACCCACCGGTAGATCCCCACCAGAGTGACGATAGTGCACGCGGGATTCTTCCCGATCGGTGTTGTGCGCTCGTTCACCCTGCTCAAAGGTACTGATCAGGGTGTTTCCAGGGAACCGGGCATGGCGGTGACGCCCGGCCCGTGGGCCGGCGGATTCCGGTGACCGGCGCTAGAGTCTGGGACTCGCCGACGCCCGCCCCGTGGACGTCGCGATACGGCTCGACGCCCCAAGGAGCATTCATGGCCCGAACCCGGTTGGTGACGGTGGACGACGCCGAGGAACTGGCCGAGACGCTCGCTCGCAACCGTGGGTTCCTCGCCCCTTGGGAACCACTGCGCGACGACGCGTACTTCACGATCCCCACGCAACGGGCGTTGCTGGAAAACGCATTGGCCGAACACGAGGTCGGGCGGACCCTGCCGCTGGCGATCGTGGAGGAAGGCCGTCTCGTGGGACGGATCAACCTGAGCGGAATCCGCCGGGGCGGTCTACAGTCCGGGGCCGTCGGCTATTGGGTGGCCGCCGACAGCAACGGGCGCGGACTGGCCACCGAAGCGGTGGCCGAGGTCGTCGAGCTGGCCTTCGGCCCATGGAACCTGCACCGCGTCCAGGCCGAGACCCTCCCGGAGAACATCGCCTCCCAACGGGTGCTCGAACGCAACGGCTTCACCCGCTACGGCACCGTTCCGGAGTACCTGCGCATCGCCGGTAGATGGCGCGACCACGTCCTCTTCCACCGCATCAACCGGGACTGGCGGCCGCTGTGAGCCGACCTGCGTGATCTTGCCACCGGGAGCACGAAAAGCGCTTTTCTCGCCCCCAGTGGCAAGATCACGGGACGTTCACCGAGCGGACGGGCCGGCGCAGGGGAAGGGCCCGGGGGATCGAACCGGCCCAACGATCGGGCACCGGTTCAGATCGACCACCCGGGCCCGCTTTCCGTCCGCCCTCACCGGACGGGCCCTTCACACCGTCGTGGTCCCACGACGGTACGGGTCACAACAGGAAGACACCGGCGACCATGATCGCGCCGAAGGCCGCCAGACCCTCGATGGCCGTGGCCACCGTCAGCGTCCGGTACGCGGTCGCCACCGGGATACGGCTGAGCTGGGAGACGACCCAGAAGTAGGAGTCGTTGGCGTGCGAGACCACCATCGCGCCCGCACCCACGGCGAGCACGCTCAGCACCATGCCCATCGGAGAGTCCAGACCCAGCGAACCGAGCATCGGGGCGAGCATCGCCGAGGTGCTGACGATCGCCACCGTGGACGAACCCTGTGCGGTCTTGAGCGCCGCCGCGATCAGGAACGGCACGGCCAAGCCGAGGCCCAGACCGCTGAGGTTGTCCGCGAGGAAGTCGGTCAGCGGGGAGGCGGCGAGCACCGCACCGAAGGCGGCACCGGCACCGGTGATCAGCAGGATCGGGGCGGCGATGCGCACCGAGTCGTTGATCTGCTCGTTGAAGCGGGCCAGCTTGCCGTGGCCGCGCAGTAGCGGTACCGCGGCCGCCAGGCCGATGATCAGCGCGATCACCGGGGTGCTCAGGAAGGAGACCACCTCGAACAGCGTGCCATCGCCGATCGGCTGCGCGGGAAGCTTGACGATCGAGCCCAGGCAGATCAGGACCAGCGGCAGCAGGATGGGGAAGAACGCCAGGAAGGCGTTGGGCAGCTTGCCATAGCTCTCACGCAGTTCCTCGTAGGAACGGGTGTCGATCTCCTGCTCGCTCGTGGCGGGTAGCGGGGTGAACTCCTTGCGGGCGAACGTGCTCGCGTAGATCAGACCGGCGATCGCGGCCACGGCGGAGACCGGCAGACCGATCGCGATGATCAGCCCGAGGCTGTCGGTGATGCCGATGTTCTCGGCGGCGGCCAAGGGGCCCGGGGTCGGCGGCACCAGCGTGTGCGTGGCGTACAGACCGGTCATCAGCGCGATCGAGGTGGCCAGCGCGGACACCCCGGTGCGCACGGTGATCGCCTTGCGCAGCGAGTTCAAGATGACGTAGCCGGAGTCGCAGAACACCGGGATGGAGACGATGTAGCCGATCAGCGACATCGTCAGGTTCGGGAAGCGGCTGCCGAGGACCTTGATCAGCGCCTCGGCCATGGCGATCGCGGCGCCCGAACGCTCCAGGATCACACCGATCATGGTGCCGAACAGGATGACCAGACCGATGTTGCCGAGTGTGCCGCCGAACGCCGTCGTCACGGTCGTGACGATCTCCGACAAGGGAAGGCGGAAGGCGAAGGCGCCCAGGAAGGCGGCGCCCATCAACGCGAGGAAGGGGCTGATCTTCCACCGGGCGGTGACGAGCACGATGCCCGCTACGAGCAAGAGGAGGATGAGGAGTTCGGTCACGGTCGTGGTTCCTTAGTGGTGCCCGGCACGGGTCTCACGGTGCTCGGGAGTGCTGGTTGGGTGAGGAGACGACAGCACTGGTGGGCCGTCGAGGTGATCTCCGTCAGGGCCTCGGCACGCATCTCCGCCAACGTCCGGGGGCCCCGGGCGATGGAGAAGGCCGCGGTGATCCCCGAACGGCGAAGTTCGTCCGCCGAGAGCGACACGCTGCCCGCGATCACCACGACGGGCACGTGGGCGGGGGTGAGCCGACGCACCGCGTCGACCACCTTCCCGCCAAGGGACTGACCGTCGAAGCGGCCTTCGCCGGTCAGGACCAGGTCGGCCCCGTCCAGCAGCCGCTGGGCGTCGAGGACCTCGGCGACCATCCGCGAACCCGGGAGGAGTTGCGCGCCGAGGATCGACGACAGGGTCGCGGGCATACCACCGGCGGCACCCATGCCCTCGACGTCCCGGAGCTCGGTCCCGGTGGCTTCGGCGAGCACGTCGGCCAGTCGTCCCAGCCCGGCGTCGAGAACCCGGACGTCCTCGTCGGTCGCGCCCTTTTGCGGTCCGAAGACCGCCGCCGCGCCATGCTCGCCGACCAACGGGTTGGTGACGTCGCAGGCGATCCGCCAACGGACTCGGCGGGCGCGCGGGTCGAGCCCGGCCAGGTCCACCTCGGTCAGGTCCGTCAGACTTCCGCCCCCGTCGGGGAGTTCGGAACCATCGGTGGCGAGGAAGCGCGCCCCGAGCGCGGCGAGCATGCCGGTGCCACCGTCGGTGGAGGCGGAACCACCGATGCACAGCAGGATCTCCTCGACCCCACGGTCGAGAAGCTCCGTGGCCAGGCGGCCCACGCCTCGGCTGCTCGCCTGGCGCGGGCGCAGGGGGACGTCACAGACGCCGGGAAGACCGTTGGCCTCCGCCGCCTCGATCACGCCGACCCGTCCGTCGGCGCTGACACCGAAGCGCGCCTGGACGGGGCGGCCGAGGGCGTCGGTGGTCTCCGCCGTGAGGGCCTCGGTACCCCAGGCACCGAGCAGTGCGTCGAGGGTGCCCTCGCCGCCGTCGGCGAACGGCAGGGTGTGGACGGACACGGGCAGGCCCCGGTCGGCGAACGCCTCCCGGACCCCACGGGCCATGGCCTCGGCCACCTCGACGGCGGAGGCACTGCCCTTGAACGAGTCGGGGACCACCGCGACGCGCGCGACGGCCGCCTCGTCATGTTCGTGCGACTCCTTGGACATGACGCAGATCATAGAATCCGGTTCGGTGCGTTTCGACGGCTTCGCGCCCAGTCTTCCTGCGCCTTCATCCCTGGAGTGTGTGCGAAGTGCCCAGTGCCCTCTCCGCGTACAGACACATCCGCAACGTGGTGAGGTGATCCGGTCGCCTCAGGTCCAGTCCGGTGATGTCCTGGATCCGGTCCACCCGTTGCAGCAGGGTGTTGCGGTGCACGAACACGGCGTCGGCGGCCTCGCGCATCGAAGCGGCCGACGCCATCGCCTCAACCGTTCTGCGCTGACCCTCGGTGAGTGCGGCGATGCGTGCCGCGTTGCGGACCAGGGTGCGCCGAGGCAGGTGCGCCACGGCCACCGCGACCTCCCGTGACCAATGTCCGTCCTCCTCCAGGGTGGGCAGGAGGCCCGCGTGACGGCACAGGGCCCGGGCCTCCTCCGCGTAGGAGAGCAGCGTCTCCACGTCGTCGGTCAATGGAGCCCGCACGTGTCGGCTGTCCAAGGGAAGGTCCAACGAGTCCGGAGCCGGGGCCCGGCCCGAACCGAGCAACCACAAGGCGCCGTGCAACACCGCGGCCCGGCGGACGCCCTTGCCGTTCACCCTGCTCACAGCCGCTTCCGCCGATACCGGAGGTGAGGCCCCACCGCCCTGGCGTGGGCTACCGGACGTCCACAGGGCCAGCGACCATGGCGGCTTCAGTCCGGCGGCCAGGAGTCGGGCCAGCGCGTCCTCCTCGGAGGTGGTTCCCGAGCTCAAGGCGGCGATGAGGTCCCTGGCCTCGGTGTGCCGTCGGCTCACCTCGTCCTGTTCGTGTTCTTGGGCGATGAGCAGTTGCACGGTCAACGCCACCACCCGCGCCAGTGGCGCGACCTCACGGGGATCGCCCGTCACGCCCACCACGCCGCGTAGTTCCCCGTCGATGAACAGGGGTTCGTTGGCTCCGGGGCGGTCCGTGGTTCCGGGCTCGGGGACGGTCACCAGGACGCTGCGACGTTCGGCGATGACTCGTTGGGCGCCCCGATGCAGGCTGCCCACCCGGGAGGGATCGAGGCAGGCGATGATCGTCCCGTGCTCGTCCATCACGTTGATGTTGTGGCTGATGGTCGGTGCGATGAGGTCGACCACCCGCTGGACGAGTTCGCTGCTCAGGGGTGCCCTGGGCCGATCTTCGGGCATGTCCCCAGGGTATGGGCGCGGAGGTCGTATCGGTGGGGGAGTCGCCCTTCCCCGCCGCGTGAGGGGCACCTCTCCCACCCGATGATCTCGTACCCGTGGTTCAGGGAGGGTTCGAAGGGCGAGACGGTTTCTCGGCCGGTCCCATATCCCACCTCGAAGGCGCTCATGCTCCGAACCGGAGCGAATCCGTTGCTCTGACGGGCGTGACCGGGCGTCGGGAACGCCCATCGCTGCGGTACAGTTGTCTGCGGTCGTGGTCTGAGCACAGGCTCGGGTCCGCTGCCAAGGGCCTCTAGCTCAATCGGCAGAGCAACGGACTTTTAATCCGTGGGTTCCGGGTTCGAGCCCCGGGGGGCTCACCGGCAAGACCCCAGGTCAGCGCGTATTCAACGTGCTCCCGGCCTGGGGTTTTCGCGTCTGAGGGCTTGATGCGTATCCGACTGACGAGTTCCCAGGCCTCCCTCGTGAAGGGTCGAAGGCCCAGAAACCGCCGCACCCGTCTCGGTCTCCCGAGTGCTGCCGTGGTATCGGAGTCGACCGTCAGTGCGCAGTCTGTGACCTGGCTTCGAGGAATCCTTCGGTGAAGGCCTTCCACCCCACGACTGTGAGCACCAAGATCGCGTCGCGGGGGTTCTTGGAATCACGCGGACCGACCTGCTCGGGTACGCGCGCGGTGATGGCGACCTCGACGCAGTCACTGGTTCCGCTTCCACCGGCTTTGCGGAAGTCCATGTCTTTTCCTGCTCCTGGCATGATCGCCGCAGCTGCACGGACCTCAGTACTGGTTCAGTCGGCGCAGCTTCGGGCGCGTGCGCAAGACGATGTATACAGCGGTCCACACCACGGCCACGATCAACCCGATAAGCGCACCATGCCCGAGTGCCTGGGCCGACGCCGCCTGCGCCTCCTCGTGAGCCATGGCCGAGTATTCGATGCTCGTGATCTTCCTGGTAGCGGCGAAGAAGAACACCACAAAAAACGCCATTGGAAAGTGGAGCACCGCCTGCATGATGTAACGGAACCGCCGATCGCGTACCATTCTAACCCCGACACCGATACCACCGGCAGCAATGCCTCCGGTCGTTCGTGCAGCGCCTGCAAGGGCGTCGCCTGGGGCGTTGACCACCTGGCCGCTGATGCGGCTCATATCTTGTTCGAACTGGGCGTTCCTTCTTGCTTCGGCAATGTCGTGCTCCAGTCCAGTGACCCGGTACCCGCCGTGGAAGTTGTCTCTGCTGATACGTGCCATGATCTGTCTTTCTACTCCTTCGATTAGATCTCGCCATTCCAGCGGTGCTGGTCGGGGATGGAGACGCTTTCGTCGTCACCAGCGGACGCTGTGAGGGAGCCATGGCGGCTGACGCAGATGAGGGTCAGATCGGCGCCGGACAGCGACCACGAGCAGTCTTCGACGACCTCGAGTCGTGCACACCCTCGTCCTCGTCACAGTCCTCGATGTAAGCGCATTCACCACCGGACTCAAAGATGAGAACGGTATTTCCGGTGGTGCCGAAGTAGGTGCCTTTGATGGAGTCGCAGCCAGAGCACCCGACCAGCGTAAAGGCGATGGTGGCAACAGTAACTGCGGTTGCGATCCTGTTCAGTGGTTTCATGTGCGCTCGCACATGCCGACGGCGGCGCGCTCCTCTCCGGGTCGCGGTCATCCTGGTATACGGAGCCGAACCTACAGGATCACCGGCTCTTGTAGAAGCGATCGGTACTCGGCAATCCCCGCTTCCGCTCCCCAGCCTTGCAAGGCCCGCGTTCCGTGTAATTCAGCGGCCTAGAATGCGGAATCTTGGTCCTGACCTGGAAGAACGCGGATGTTTTCGTCTGGAGGGCGTTTCGCTAGTGCTCCAGTTGTAGATTCGCTTTGCCCTGCTCAGAGGTCATTTGAGCGGGCCAGAGAAACTCGCCCCGCTGGTCTGACCGTTTCCCGGACACACCAACGGCCACTGCCCGAGTATCGATGGTTGTGAAGGCAACAAATCCCGAGGCGGTGGCCGTGGAACCACCTTGGTAAGTATGCCCAGCGAGTCTGGGTGGACTGTCTTGCACTGGGTTCTTTGGAGGCCCTGGCATGTACAGCGAGTGGCCAGCGGGTTCGGTCCGCACCTTCTCGATGTAGGGATGTCCTCCGTTGTTCTGGGCGCTGGTGGTCACGGGTGGTCTTCCATGGTCTCTGGTGGACCCAAACTGGCTGGCAACGAGGGGGCGAATCGGGGCAAATGGATGCATGACGCCCAGTGGTGCGCGGACTTTTAATCCGTGGGTTCCGGGTTCGAGCCCCAGGGAGCTCACCAGAAGAACCCCAGGTCAGTGCGTGTTCGACGCGCTTTGGTCCTGGGATTTTCGCGTGTGGGGGGCCTTACCCGTATCCGGCTGACGAGCTCCCGGGCCTCCATCTCGGAAGGTCGATGGCTTGGAAGCCGCCCGCAGCCCTCTTGCTCTCGCGACCGCCGCCGTGGCATCGGAGTCGACCGTCAGTGCGCGGTCGGTGACCTGGATTCGAGGAATCCTTCGGTGAAGGCCCTCCACTCCATGGATGTGAGCAGCAGGATCGTGCCACGGGGATTCTTGGAGTCACGCAGACCGACCCGATCGGGTACTCGCGCGGTGATGGCGACCTCGACACAGTCACCGGTTCCGCTCCCGCCGGCCTTGCGGAAATCCGTGTCTTGAAACAAGGGGTTCATTCGCCGGTCTCCTCAAGTTGGTGTTCGGATCCGACCTGGGGCCGAAGCCCGGCCTCGGCCAGGTACTCGCGCAGGGGGGTGGCATGGGCCCGGCAGATCTGTCGCCAGCGCACGTGTTGGCGCACGAGGGCTGGATCGCGTGTGACCTCCACGTGGGTCAGAGCCCCCGTGCCGTCGTAGACCATGACCCCGGTGCGTTCGTCGTCGAAGAGCCAGTAGTCCAGCTCGGGGACCCCCAGCCTCTGCGCCGTGGAGCGTGGCAGGACGCCGATCTCCTCGCCCGCGTCGATGTTCGACGGATAGGCGCAGGTCATCTCGAAGGTGACGTACTCGCTCAGGGGTTCGCTCACCACGTGCACACGGCCGATCGAGGCGCCTCGGCGTTTGATGGAACGCACTCGCTGCGCCCATGGCTCCAGCCAGGCCGGGTCCTGTGGCAGTCCGGCTCGGAACCTTTCCAGGGGAACGCGTTCGCTCTTGGAGTCGTAGAAGTCAAAGGTCTCCAACCGGAAGACCTGATGTCGAAAGTCGTCGAAGGTACGGAGGAAGTCGGCCATCGCCATCGTGCTCACTGCGCCGCTCCAGAGGGTGTCGATAGCAGTGGACAAGCTAGTCTGAACTGGAATGCCCCAAGAGGATCGAAAACAGCCTAGCAAGACTTAAGTAGGAATATTATGGAGGACGGCGTGCAGGAGGGGAAGAGGGAAGACGGGGCCAGACAGGAACTCGCTTCCCTGCTACGCACGTCACGGCTGGACCGAGGCCTGTCGGGCCAGGAGCTGGCGGACCGCTTGGGCTGGTCTCAGTCAAAGGTCTCCAAGGTCGAGAACGGCCGCACACGGCCTTCGAGCTCCGATGTCCGAGCCTGGTTGGAAGCCTGCCACGCGTCTGGCGAGGTATTCCGCCACGGTGATGAGTTGGCAGAGGGCGCCTTGGTGGAATCCCGTCACTGGCGAGCAGTCCACGCCAAGGGCCTGGGGCCGGGGCAGGGCGGGGTGGGGGGCCTGGAGCGACGTGCTGAGATCGTGCGCTCGTTCCAACCATCCTTGGTTCCGGGTCTGTTGCAGACGGCGGAGTACGCCCGCCAGGTGTTGAGTGCCGCCAACATCTCGGGGCAGGCCGACGTTCCCGAGGCGGTCGCGGCTCGCATGCGTCGCCAGGAGGTGCTTTACCAGGCCGATCGGAGTTTCGAGTTCGTCCTCACCGAAGGCGCCCTGCTCTGGCATCCGCATGGTGGTGACATCTTGCCCGCGCAGTGGGATCGCTTGCTGTCGATCGCCACACTGACCAACGTCGCCCTTCGCGTCCTTCCACAAGGCCGCCCCTTCGGGCACCTGCAAAGCAACGGCTTTTTGCTGTTCGAAGTCCCCGATGAGCCCACCGTCATCGTGGAGACGTTCACCAGGGAACTTCGGCTTACTGACCCGGATGAGGTCGCCCAGTACCGCGATATCCACACACGCCTGATCGACCATGCACTGTCCGAGGACGATTCGCGCGCCTTCATCCAAGACCTCGCGGCCAGGCTGTGACTGTGTGGCAGCAACCCGAACAAGCAAACCGAGTGACGCTGAGGCAAGTCTGAGATTAGTCTCATTTAAGTCTGATGGATGTCAGGCTAGTGAAGACTACTCGGAAGGCGCACATGAGCATCGATGCGGTCAGCACCACCCAGTCGCCCCTCAACCTTTCGGACATCAGCAGGGTCATGACGCCCATCTTGCCGCAGGTCGGCATGGACCGGATGACCCTGCCCCAAGTGGAGGAGACCCTGGCCTGCTCCGCTCTGACCGCTCACTTCTAGACCAACGAGTTCGTCCACCCCAAAGGAACAAGGGAGTCCTGAGTGAGTAACTGGGAACGGGTCACGCTGCTCTTCGCCAATGCGGCAAGGCCCCTGGTACAGAAGGACGCTCTGTCGTTCGCCGATCTGCTGCGCGCGAACCGCTTTCCGCCGTCCATGTTCCAGGCCTACGAAGTACCCGGCGACGGAAGTCTGAGGCCCGTTCCCATCTCACACACGCTCGAGGAGATCCCCGAGACGAGCAACGTCATCCTCCAGTGCATGCGCAACACCGACGCTGAACTGGTTCCGCCCGCCCTCAACACGTACGCACACACGGATAACCCGGTCGCGGCCATGTACGACCTGAAGTACGCGGAGAAGGACTCCCTCCACGGCGTCCACCTCATGGACGACGAACAGCTCCGCGAGATGGTCTTCGACAAGATCGCGGACTTCCTCCACGAACACCGCGTGAAGCTTCCGCTGGTCGCCGGGATCTCCGGCGGTGGCGACTCCAGCAGCATCGTCCAAGGACTGCGCCGCTACGCCACAGCGCGAGGTCTGCCAGCCGACCAGGTGCTGTGCTTCACCGTGGTCCTTGACCCCCTCTGGAGGGGGACCGCAGCCGACCGGGCGCGAGAGCTCTGTGAGGGCAACGGGTTCGGCCACCGCGTCCTCTACCCGGAGGACATCGCGGCCCTGCTGGGGATGAGCACCACGCCCCAGGCCCTGTGGACCGAGATCAGGTCCACCTACGGGCCGGACTCCTCGCACTTCTTCGGTACCTGGCTGCTCAACCTGGTGGGCCGGGCCCTCAACAAGGAGATCGGCGGCTCCAGCCTGTTGATGGGCTACAACCGCGAGGACGTCATGGCCGAACTGCTGTTCTGCCTGATGAACGGGCGACGCCCACTCTCCTACCCCAAACGCCGCACCGGCGAGGTGGACTGCTTCATGCCGGTGTGGGACGTGCCGAAGGTCCTGTTGGACTCGTGCTATCCGCAGGTGAGCGAGGTCAACTACTCCGAGCGCATCGATTCCACCGCGCCCCGGCGCTCCTCGATCTACTACCAGGCGCACGCCCTGGACGCGATCGTGCCGCAGATGTCCCTGTCGCTGATGACGGGGGTGCGCACGCTCATGGACTCGCTCAACGGTTGGGAGGAGTTGGAGGCCGTCGATGGCACACCGCTGCTGCACACCGGACACGGCAGTAAGCAGGATCGCGCGTCGCTGGTCGAGCTCCTAGCCCGGTACTTTCCTGACTGGCCGGTCAGTCACCCTGACCCACAGTAGTCTGGCGCCGTCTCGGGAACCGTGTAGTCACAGCAGGAGTAGCGTTCACATGGCCAAATCAGCAGCACCCTCCGGCACGAGGGACTTCCTCGCCGATGACTTGCGTCGCCGCCGAGCGGCGCTGGCCACAGTCAGCGACATCTTCGAGCGCTACGGGTTCGATCCGCTGGAGACCCCCGCGTTCGAGCGGTTGGAGGTGCTGACCGGAAAGTACGGCGAAGAGGCCTCCCAGCTCCTGTTCAAGATCCTACGTCGCGGGGTCCACGAGGCCTCCGGCAAGCCCGACCTGGCCCTGCGCTACGACCACACGGTTCCCCTGGCCCGGGTCATCGGCACCCACGGAGCGAAGCTGCCCAACCCCTACAAGCGCTACGCCATCGGCCCGGTGTGGCGGGCCGACCGCCCTCAGGAGGGCCGGTTCCGGGAGTTCGTGCAGTGCGATATCGACACGGTGGGTTCGTCCTCCCCGCTGGCTGACGCCGAGGTCGTCCTGGCTCTGGCCGAGAGCCTGGACGCCTTGGGGGTGAACCGGTTCCGCTTCCTCGTCAACAGTCGTGAAGCGCTCAGGGGCTTGCTGGAGGTCTACGGCGTCGCCGAGGAGAACGGTGACGGGGTCCTGGCGACACTGGACAAGCTCGACAAGGTGGGCGCCGGCGCCGTGGCCAAGGAGCTGATCGATGAGCGCGGCCTGGACGTGGCGAGTGCCGAGCGCCTGGCCGAGGACGTCGCCTCCGACGACCAGGACCTGATCCGGTCCAAGCTCGCCACCAACGAGCGCGGCCAGCGCGGCCTCGCCCAGATCGACAGCCTGCTGGAGCTGACCGCGAGCCTGGGCGATCGGGCCGTGTTCGCCCCGCGCATGGTGCGAGGCCTGGACTACTACACGGGCGCGATCTATGAGGTCGAGGCCGAGGGCTTCCCCGGGTCGATCGCGGCGGGCGGGCGCTACGACGGCCTGGTCGCCTCGCTGGGCGGCCCGGACATGCCCGCCTGCGGCGGTTCCATCGGCATCGAGCGCATCCTGGCCATGCAGGACACCGGCGACGCTCCCGCCGTCGGGCTCGACGTGGCGATCACGGTACTGGGCGGCCAGGCCGAACTGATGAAGCTGGCGAGCGAGCTACGCGCGCAGGGGCTGCGAGTGGGCACCTACCTGGGGTCCTCCGGCAAGATCGGCAAGCAGTTGCAGTGGGCGAACGCGCAGAACGCGCGGTTCGCCGTCATCTTCGGTTCCGAAGAGCAGGAGACCGGCGAGGTCACCCTCCGCGACATGGTCTCGGGCGATCAGGACCGTATCCCCTTGGCGCAGGCCAGTGCCGATCTTCAGGGACGCCTCGAAAGGTGACCGGTTGAGCACACCCGCCCCCGAGCACAACGCTCCAGAACCCGTTCACCTCCAAGCAGACTCGCTGCCCGCCGAGATTTAGGGGAGGGAGCCCGCACTGACGTGGGCTCCCTCCGATTTCCTACGATCGCGCGGTGCGTAGCAAGGCGATCCACTCCGGGCTGGAGAACGCCAGGTGGCCGAGCTGTCGGTTCTGGGTATCACGCATGGCCGCGCCAACCGGGAGGCCTGCGATCTCGACGCAGTTGTCTCCCCGGCCGCTGTAGGAGGACTTCCGGAAGTTCAGTTCGGTGGGTGAGTGCATGTCGTCCTCGCTGGATGAGTGATTCCAGGTACCTGACCGAAGCCTCAGAGGGATGGCTCGCCCCTGTCACTTCTCGGTTGCAGCACTCAGGAGCGCGGTCCACTCCGAGGCAGGAAACGCCAAGGCTTCCTTCTCGCGGTTTTGGGTATCGCGGATCGCCGTGGTCGAACCTTCCGCGACCTCGACGCACGCGGACTCGTTCGGGCTGTAACTGGACTTGTGGAACTCGTGAGATGAGAACACGGGTGCCCCCCTAGTCGTTGATCATGCTCTTGAGCACCTCGATGCTGGCGCTCTCCGACAAGGCGTTTGCGGTGACGTCGTTCAAGGCGAGGCGATAGTCCGCCACCTGCTCAGGTCCGGTCACGTAGGTGCCACGATCCCGGGTTTCGAGGTAGACGATCGAAGGGTCCCGCTCATCGTCATATTCGAGCAGCACCGTCGAACCATGGAGACATCCGTGCAAGCCGACGCTCATGGGCAGCACCAGCAGACTGACGGTGTTCACGGTGGTGGCTGTGTCCAGGAGGTGGTGGAGCTGTGCTTGAGCCAGTTCGTTGGGCAAGGCGGCCAGACGCAGTAGAACGGCCTCGTCGAGGACGCATCGGAACTCGGGCGCATCCGCATGTCCGAGTACACGTCCTTGTCGCTTCACGCGAGCAGAGACGATGCGTTCGATCTCTTTCTCCGTGTGGGTCAGCGAAGCTCGTGCGGATGCGGCGGCGTACTCCGGAGTCTGTAGGAGGCCGGGTACGACGATCGGATGAAAGGCGAAGATACGCCGGGCCCGAGCCTCCCAGCCGAGGAATCCGTCAGTGAGAACGTCCTCGTAGTCTCGCCACCATGGCCGAACCTTGGCCTCCCAACGGAGCGCTTCCAGCGCATCACGTCGGGCCGGGTCGGTGACTTCGTACAGGTCCAGGAGAGCGCGAAGCCCTGATGAGTCCGGTACGGAGTGGCGCCCACCTTCCATGTGGTTGAGGCGCCCTGAGGACCAGCCGAGCGCGGCCCTGACCTCCTCGGTCGTCATCCCCCTGTCCTCGCGCAGACGGCGCAGCTCCATGGCCAATCGGCGTCGCTCGATGCTGGGCTGATTCTGTGGTGCCACAGGGGCTTCTGCCTTCTCTGGTTCAGGGTGCTCCGCTCCCTGGATCATAAAGCTCCTGCTCAGAATTGGGCATTTAGGTCAGTCTGACAATGCCTCCTTGGCGTGTCAATCTGACAGTGTCAATGTGGATGTGTATTCATTCCGGCCAGACCTCCCATCCGGCATTTGAGCGCCAGGAGCCGCGCCATGTCGCGTTACCTGAACCTGTCCGAGCTGGCCTACGTGCGTCATCGCGCCGCCGAGCTGATCCAACGCCGTCGCCCCCGCAAGGCGGGACGTGTGCGTATTTACGCCGCATCGCCTCGAACCCTTTCCGGCGGGCACCGACCGCGTTCGCCTCGTCCGCCCCTGGTCCCGGCCCCTCGGCGACCGCTGGACACCGTGCCCCTGGAGGTCCTCCGCGCCGTGCTCGCCGGGCTCCACCGGCTGGAGGTAGCGATCTGATGCTCGACACCCACACCGAAAACCTGCTCGCCACCGTCGAAGGCGCGCTGCGCCCGCCGCCGCACCTGACCCCCGGCCGGCTCGGCGACTGGTACTCCCACACCCTGCGCGACCGGATTCCGATCATCGGCGACGCGCTGCGCATCGCCCACCAGGAAGGCGACACCGAGCTGGCCACGCAACTGATCGACCAGGCCATCGCCGACCACCCCACGCCCGACCGCGCGGACGGGGCCGGGCCCAAGATGCTCCTCCCGCCGCCGGCGCAAAGGCGTTCGATCGACAACGAGTCGCCCCTCCCCGAACGGGTCCTGTGCGCCCTGCTCTACCGACACTGGGACATGACCATCGAGGGCAGCCCGCCCCACGAGCGATACGTGGCCCGCCGCCCGTTCAACTGGGCCGGTGAGGGCGACCGCTTCGAGCGCGTCACCGCCCCCACCCGCACCGAACTCCTACGCCGGCTCGCCCACCGCCACCTGGGCACCACTCGGATCCGTCCCGAGCCGCCGGACGCCGCCTGAAGGCCCCATGAAAAAAGCTCTGGCGGGTGCACCAACACCCCCAGAGCAGGCCGACAACCACACAGATTCAAAGAGAAGAGTTGCCGACATGGCCATTGTGCCGCACTCCCGAGCCCCGATCCATACCTGCGCCCCACCTCGCGATCCCTCCCTCGACGAACCAGGAACGACGACGGTGGACGACCGGCTTCGCTCAGTGTTGGATGCCCCTCGGGGCCGCCGGTTCTCCCGGCCGGGCTCCGCCCGCCCGAACACCCCACGCCTGGGCCCCTTCGAGCCCGTGAACCCTCGGCCGGAATCGCACCAGGCTCGACGGGAACGGTTGCTTCGACAGATGCCGGGCGACCCCCGCATCGCCCACATGCTCGAACACGGCCCGCTCCCGCACTGGATGATCGTGGCCCGTCAGCGACGGGAAGAGGCCGAGCGGGAAGCTCGCGAGAGCAGGGCGGCAAGGGCCGCAGAAGAGCCGTCCCTCGCCGACCTTCCCGGCATGGCGCCTTCCCGCCGCCGAGGCCGACACCGGGCCCCGCGCCGGCGATGGGTGGCCCTACCCGTCGCAGCGATCAGCGTGGCCCTCCTGATGGGGGTGACCATCGTGGAAGCGGTGGTCCGAACGATCGCCGAGCTGAGCGGGTTCCCGCTCTGACCCCAGGCACCAACCGCCCCCAGGCACCAAAACCGCGACCGGTGGCACCTCGAACACAGCCGAGGCGCCGCCGGAGCCGAGTCGGATCAGACCATCGCCTCAGGTGGCGTGACCCGATGGCTCACGGAAACGACCGGTGCTCGGAAAGAGCCGGTCAACCGACCAACGCCCGCCAGGTAATGGGTCCGGCCTCGCCATCGACGACCAGGCGGTTCAGGCTCTGGAAGGTCCGCACCGCCGAGTTCATGACCGGGCCGAAGTTGCCATCGACCAACACGCCGGCGCTGCGCTTGTTCATCGCCTGTTGGAGCCCGCGCACGTGGGACCCGTCGGCCGAGCCCTGGTCGAGCGTGTAGACCAGACGCGGCCAGGTGATGGGACCCACCTGCCCGTCGTCGACCAGCCCTTGGGCGCGCTGGAACGCCTTGACTTCGTTGACCGACACGGGTCCGTAGTAGCCGTCGACCTCCAACGAGCTTCCCCGTTGGTTCATCAGGTGCTGAATGGTTCGGACCCGGGCGCCGTTGGACTCCGGGTTGATCCGTGGCCAACCACCGCCCAGGTCTACGCCTCGCGCCGTCATGAACGGGACCGGGTTGGTGGTCGGCCCCAACCCGCCCGTGTGGGTCTCGAAGTGCAGGTGGGGGCCGGTGACGTTGCCGGTGGTGCCCATGTCGCCGATGCGCTGGCCGGCCGAGACCGATGCGTTGAGAGCGACCCGGTAGGCGTCCAGGTGACCGTAGTAGGTGTAGACGTTGCCGCCGTGGGAGATGACGATGCCGTTACCGGTGCGGCCGGTGAGGCCACCGCCCCAGGAACGGCGGATCACGGTTCCGGCCGCTGCGGCGTAGACGGCCGTGCCACTGGAGTTGGTGATGTCCTGGCCCGCGTGGGTGACACCGCCGCGAGGCGCGCCGTAGTGGCCTCCGTTGGGGAAGTAACCGAGGGCGGGGTTGCACCACGCGCCGTTCATGGCCGAGGCGTGTGCCGGTGCCGCGCCGGCGACACCGGCGACCGCGATCGCGGCTCCGATTCCGGCGCCGAACAGGGCACGACGGCTCAGGAGGGTGGGGGACGTTTCGGCTCCGCTCGGAGCGAGGGTGGAAGCCGAGCAGGAGTCGCACATGGGGGACCTCCGAAAGGAAAGTTATCTACTCATGGGGGGCTCTTGGGGAATGTTTCCTTCTGCTCTGGGATGGTAGATGCCTCGGCCCGTCATGCCCAGGGGGTTCCACCTTTTTCCTGGGTTTTCGCTCGCGCTCGATTCAGGCTCGAACGGACACGATCGGAGGAGCGCTCGAAACGCCCACGAGCGCGATGTCGAGCGAGTCCGGGGCCGGGGGCGGCTTCGTGCGTGCCGCACGGCGCGCACCCCCAGAACCGCCTCAGTTGAGATCGGGCATGTCCCTGAGCTGCCTGCGCGAGGTGATGCCGAGCTTGCGGAAGATGTTGCGCAGGTGGGCGTCCACCGTGCGCGGGCTGAGGAACAGGCGACCGGCGACCTCCTTGGTGGTCGCGCCCACGGCGACCTGCCGAGCGATGTGCGTCTCCTGCATGGTCAACCGGTTATAGGTGGACTCGGATCGACGGCGGGCCACTTCCCCCGTCGCGCGTAGTTCGTCCGCCGTCCGCCGGGTGAACGCCTCCATGCCGGTGCGGGAGAACAGGTCGTGAGCCATGCGCAGGTGTTCGCGTGCGGCGCGGCGGCGTCCCGCACGGCGAAGCCATTCCCCGTACCGCAGGTGTGCTCGCGCGAGTTCGGGCACGAGCGAAGTGCCCGACAGGTGCTCCACGGCCTCCCGGTAGTCGTCCTCGGTGCCGTGGACCAACGCACGCGCGCCCGCGGTGACGCCGAGGGCGTAATCGCTCTTGGAGTGAGCCGTGCGTTCCACCAGGGCCTCCAGCGCCGATTCGGCGGTCGTGTCTTCTCCACTTCGGACCGCCGCCTCCACCAACTCGGGCAGTGCGAAGCCGGACTGGAAGAGTTCACCCCGTTCGACGGTGCGCTTGGCCGCCTCCAGCGCGGCCGAATACTCGCCGAGACCGTTGTAGAGCACGACCGCCGCCGCGTCGGTGTTCGCGGCGAGTTGATCGGCCCCCCGCCCGGACACCTCGGTGAACAGTTCGAGTGCCTCTCGGCGGCGCCCCCGCATCGCCGTCAGGTAGACCCTGGAGTACATCTGGGGCGTGTCCGCGAAGGCGTCGGCGATCGCCTCCTCCTCGGCGATCGCGGCCATGGCCCGCCCGAAGTCACCGGTCAACGTCGCGGACAGCGCCACCTGCGACAGACCGAGCCTGATGGTCATCGGTGAGCCGGTCTCGCGTCCGGTCCGCACCAGCCACTCGACGATCTCCGTGTGCAGCTCCAGGTCCCACAGTTCACCGGCGAGCATCGTGGCCAACGCCGGTATCCGGGTCCAGCCGGCATCGTCGACCAAGACCTTTTGAAGCGTGGGCGCACCGGCTCGATGGCCTTCGCCGGTCAAAAGTACCAACGCGTCGAGGAGGTCCGGAGGGTCCTGCGCCGGAGGGGCGGAACGGGCCGCGTCGAGTACCTGCTCCATCACCCCGGCGGCCCGGCCGACGACCAGGGCCATCTCCAACGCCGACACGAAGTACTCGCGTGACCGTTCCGGGTCTCGGTCCGCGAGCCGTTGCGCTGCCCGAAGCATGGATTCGGCCCCGTGGGCGGCCCCACCCACGCCTCCGACGAAAGCGATCTGGCCTCGTAGCTGATCGACGGACGCGCTTTGGAACTCGTTCAGCGTTTCGGGGTCGATACTGGCCACCAGGTCCGCCGCCGCGTCCGAGTCTCCGGTCTCGAAGGTGGCTCGTGCCGCGCTCAGGGTGCGCTCGGTCTGTTTGTCCGGGTCCAGGGAGAGAGCCGCCGCGCGTCTGAGGAAGGCGG
>NZ_ANBD01000042.1 GCF_000341005.1 Nocardiopsis alkaliphila YIM 80379
GCGAGGCCGAGGCCTCCAATCCCGCCGCGACCCGCTCATCCGGCCCGGTGGTGGCCTGGGCGCGATGCCAGGCCCGCCGGTCCGCCGCCGTGACCGGGTCGGTGGCCTCGGCCAGTGCCCGATGCACCGCCTGGCGTCGCTCCGGCTCGGCCGCGCGGTAGACCGCCGAACGCGCCAGTGGGTGGCAGAACCGCGCGCGTGTGTCGAAGCGCACCAACCCGGACGCCTCGGCGGCGGAGCTCGCCACGGGCACGTCGACGTTCAGGCGGTGGGCCGCCGCCCACAGGAGTTTGGGGTCCCCGGTCGGATCGGCGCTCGCCAACGTCAGCAGCAGCCGTGCGTCCGGTGACAGGCCCGCCGTTCTGGCCTGGAAGCTCCGCTCGATCCTGCTCGCGACCGGCGAGGGCGCCGGGATCACGAAACCACCGGCCTTGGGCAGCTCGATCAGGGCCAGCGGGTTTCCGCGTGCCTCGGCGAGCACGCGCTCGCGCACCCGGTCGTCGAGTGTCAGGGTCCTCTCCGCGGCCAGCAGCTCGCGCGCGTGCGTATCGCTCAGGCCCGGGATCGTCAGAGCGGGAAGTTCGTCCAGCCGGCGACCAACGCCCTCGTCACGGGCGGCGAACACCATCGCGATCGGCTCCGCCGTGACGCGCCTGGCGAGAAACGTCAAGGCCCGGGCCGAGGCGTCGTCCATCCAGTGGGCGTCATCGATGACGCATAGCAAGGGTCGTTTCGCCGTCGCTGTGGAGAGCAGATCGAGCGTCGCCAGTCCGACGCGGAACGGATCCGGAACGCCTTCCGCCAGACCGAACGCGACCCGTAGGGAGCGGCGGTAGGGATCCGACAACGCCTCCAGGTGCTCCAGTACCGGCACACAGAGCTGATGCAGCGTCGCGAAGGGCAGTTCACCCTCGAACTCCGCCCCGGAGGCGCGAATGATCTGGAACTTCTCCGACACGGCGTGTTCGAGGTGCTTGAGCAGCGTGCTCTTGCCGATGCCCGGTTCACCGCGAAGAACCAGCGCACCACCGGAGCCCCGTTCGGCCGCTTCGGTCAGGAGGCGCAGGCGACGGATCTCATCATGCCTGCCGAGGAGCGAAGGAGGTCGTTTCGCGGGCATGGCGCAACCCTATAGGGGTCGCGTACCCCGGCCGTGCGGCGGAATCGTCGACGGCTCCGTCGATCTAGGCGATTGTCACCGACGCGACCGAGGCGCGTCCACGAGATCGTCGTGACCTGACCGAACCGGCCGCATCGGTGTCCACCTCCGCCGTGGACACCCGCGCCCGACCACTCAGGCGAACGCGTAGGAAAAGGAAGGTTCGATGATCTACCACTGCATCCGTTTCTCCATCAAGCCCGGTATCCCACAGGAGGAGATCGCCGCGGCCCTACAGAAGATGGGGGAGCAGGGCGGTGTCATCCCCGGTGTCAAGTCCTCCATCTTCGGGGCCGACTTCGGGGGTGACTACGACTTCGGCGCGGTCTCCGTGTTCGAGGACCTCGAAAGCTACGAGGCGATGATGAACCACCCGTCGCACACGGAGATGGACCGGATCGGGCTGCCGATGATCGAGAAGTTCGTGTCCTTCGACATCACCGACGACCCCGACCCGGAGGTCGGCGCGAAGATCACCGCGATTCACCAGCGCCGATTCGACAAGATGCCCGACATCGCCGAACTCGTCTCCGACCTCGATGAGTACTCCGGTAGCGCGGCCCCCGGCAAGCACGGAAAGTGACGTGGTGCAGGGCCTGCTCCCGGCGGGGCCAGGCCCTCCACGGGCGTCCCCGGTCCGTGCGTAGGTGAAGGCGGGATTCGGACAAGTAGGTGATTGTCACCGACGCGAAGGTGTGCGGGGCAGGGAAATGCTGGCTTCATGACCACGGCAACCCACCAGGCGGCGCCGAACCGTCTCGCTCGCGGGACGATCCTCGCCGCCGCGACCTTGACGATCATGGCCCCGGCCGCCATCGCCCCCAGCCTTCCGGCGATGGAGCAGGTGTTCGCGGACCAGCCCGGAGCCTCACTGCTGGTCCGTCTGGCGATGACGGTCACCTCGCTGACGATCGCCGTCAGCGCCCCGGTGTCCGGTCTGGCCGCCGACCGGTTCGGGCGCCGCCCGCTGCTCGTGTTCAGCCTCGTGCTGTACGCGGTGATCGGCACTTCTGGTTACTTCGTCGCCGATCTTTGGCTGCTGCTGGCGTCCAGGGCGGTGCTGGGTGTCGCCGTGGGCGGGGTGATGACGGCGGTGAGCGCGACGATCGCCGACTGGTTCGAAGGGCCGGAACGGGCGTCCTTCCTTGGACTCCAACAGGCGGCCGCGAGCTTGGGCGGGGTGGTGTTCCTGCCGTTGGCCGGCCTGCTGGCGACCTTCGACTGGCGGGGGGCGNTGGCGGGCGCCGTTCTGGCTCTATGGTCTGGCGGCCCTGGTCGCGTTGGCGGCCATGCGCTTCGTGCACGAACGGCCGCGGGCCTTCACGCCCGAAGTGGGTGGGGGCTCCGGGCGTTCGGTGCTCGCACGTGTGCTCGGCGTCTACGTCTTGGCGCTCGGCGCGACCATGGTGTTCTACATGGCTCCGACACAGGTCCCCTTCCTCTTGGAGGGTCTCGGGGCCGGACCCGTCCTCGTGGGTCTGGTCATCGCCGGAAGCACCGTGTCCAGCGCGATCGGTGGTCTGGCCTTCCCCGTACTGCGCAGGTACGTGCACTCCAACGCGATCATCAAGATCGGCGTCGCGTCACTGGGAGCGGGGTGGCTGCTGATCGGCGTCACCGGGACGGCCCTGGGCACCACCGCGGGTCTGCTCGTCGGAGGCCTCGGGCTCGGATTCTCCGTGCCCACCATCACCCTGCGCTTGGCCGAGCTCGCCCCACCGGCCTGGAGCGGTCGTGCCCTGAGTGGACTCGTCACCGCGATCTTCTTCGGCCAGTTCATCTCTCCACTGGTCGTCCAACCCGTGATCCAGGCCGTCGGAGTCATCGACTCCTTCACCTGGTCGGGAACCGTCATGATCGCCGGGGCGCTCGCCGCCACGATCGTCTCCATGCCTTTCCGTGCCCGGTGAGCTTCCTGGGTCGGGCCGCGACCGCGCGCCGCCCAGGGACTGGAACCCATCGCCGCAGGCCACCACCGAGCCTTCCCACGAGGGAACACGCCGGCACCCCTGTGCCCCGATACGAGTTGAAGAAGGAACAACCATGACTGATGGATTCGAGGCCGACGCCATCGTCGTCGGCAGCGGGTTCGGCGGCGCCGTGGCCGCGGCCCGACTCGCCCAAGCGGGCCTCTCGGTCATCGTCCTCGAACGGGGACGACGGTGGAAGCCCGGTGACTTCCCTCGCCGCCCCGACCTGAACGACGGCTGGTTGTGGGAGCTGGGCCAAGGGCTCTACGACATCCGCTGGCTCGACCGCATGGGCAGCGTCCAGGCGGCCGGCTGGGGAGGTGGATCGCTCGTGTACGCGAACGTCTTCGCCCGCCCCTTCGAGGAGGTACTCGACGCGCGCTGGCCCGACCGGCTGCGACGCGGCGAACTCGATCCGTACTACGACCTGGCCGCGCACATGGTGGGCGTCTCCCCGGTGGGTGAGGATCCCCGAACCGGGGCTCCCCCGCCGCGCACCGAACTCATCGAGCGTCTCCTGGAGGGCACGGACAAGGAGGAGGCCACCGTACGGCCCAACCTGGCGGTGACCTTCGGCGATCCGGACACCTGGCGACCCAACGTCCACGGGGTGCCACGTCGGGGGTGCGCCTTCGTCGGAGAGTGCGTCATCGGTTGCAACCACGGAGCGAAGAACACGCTGGACCACACCTACCTCGCCGTGGCGGAACAGGCCGGCGCACGGGCCGTCACCGACGCGGAGGTTCAGCGGATCGATCCGTACGAGGGTGGCTACACGGTGACCGCCTCGACGCCCTCCGACCCCGACGCCCGACCGCGCGAGTGGTCCGCGCCCCGTGTCGTGCTCGCCATGGGGGCGGTGGCCACCAACGAGTTGCTGTTGCGCTCTCGGGACGTGCACGGCACGTTGCCCCACCTCTCCCGGCGACTCGGCCAGGGTTTCTCCGGAAACGGCGACTTCCTCACCATCGCCGAACTTCGCGGTGAGAAGAAGGACCTGACGACCGGGCCCACCATCACCACCAACACCGTGCTGGACGTCGCCGAGGGTTCTGGGTCGGTGTGGTACCAGGTGCAGGACGGGGCCCTGCCCCCGCCTCTGTACGACCTGCTCGACGGCTTCCTACCCGCTCGCAAGGTACGCGGTTGGTGGCAGCGCACGGTCCAGAACACGTCCCCGCGTCAGATCTTCGCCGTGCTCGCCATGGGCAAGGACTCCAGCGACGGAACGCTGAAACTGGACCACGGGGGGCGGGCCACCTTGGTCTGGAGCAACCGGTGGCAGGCGCGCCTGTATCGCTCCCAGAGCCGGGTCGGTCCGATCCTCGCTCGGCTCCTCGGCGCACGGCTGACCAACCCCTTCACCTGGTCCCTGCTGCGCCGAACCATCACCGTCCACGCCCTGGGCGGGGTGAGCCCCGGTGCCGACGCCACCACCGGGGTCGTGGACGAGACGGGAGAGGTGCACGGTTACCCGGGTCTGTACGTCATGGACGGCTCGGTGCTCCCCGCCGCGACCGGGGTGAACCCCTCCGCCACCATCCTCGCCGTCGCGGAACGCTCGATCGAGGCGGTGATCCGTGAGTCCGGGCGTGAGGGGTGGCGAGCACCCGAATGGGACGCGGTCGTACCCGCCGAGGTCCCCGAGGACGCCGCGTTCGAGTCCATGTCGCGGCTGCACGCCT
This sequence comes from Nocardiopsis alkaliphila YIM 80379, assembly GCF_000341005.1. Taxonomy (GTDB): domain Bacteria; phylum Actinomycetota; class Actinomycetes; order Streptosporangiales; family Streptosporangiaceae; genus Nocardiopsis; species Nocardiopsis alkaliphila. The sequence continues at coordinate 4,815 of NZ_ANBD01000042.1, forward strand.
CCACCAAGGGTGACGGGGTCGTCTTTCATGAACGCATGGTCTCGCGCGGCCGCGACCACCCGCGTGCGGTGGTGACGCTGAGCGCGGAGATCCCCAGCGTGGACCGGTTCCTCGCCGACCCCGCGCATCGGCTCTCGATGCGAGGAACGATCGACGTCGAAGGGCTCGCCTCACGGGCGGACCTGTCAGGAACCCTGTCCCTCTTCCCCGAGGGGGAGGGGGAGGCGATGTCCTACGCGTTGGACTTCGAGGACGATCGAGGGCACGCATGGCGGCTGACGGGCGTGAAGACCATCCCTTCCCGCAACCCCTTGGCCCTTCTGACCGGCCTCACCCATCTGCGCGCGCGGATCACCCCGATCGACCCGGCGGTCGGCGAGAGCCGACGCTTCGTGCTCTCCATCGGTGGCCGCGACCTCGTGGGGTTGGGGACCTCGTTGAACGGCCGGGGTTTCACCCTGGCCCGGCGCTTGCGCGCGCTCAGACGCTTCACGTTCTTCTTCGCCGCCTCCGCCCTGCGTGAACGGGCTTCGGCTTCGCCCTCCAAGGCGTACCGGTGAGTCGTCCTTCGGCGGTCCGGGCGCCCCGACCGCCACGAAGTCTCATCGGCCCGTGCCAAGGCGCTCCCCGGTGAGCGCACGTCCATTACTCGATCGACCCATCGACCATTCCGGTGGCCCGCTGTGGAAGAGCCGCCGGAACGATCCATCCACGAATGAGGGAACAACCCATGGCCGTCCACTTGATCGTCGGCGCCGGCCTGGTCGGCTCGACCACCGCGCTACAACTCGCCGCCCTCGGTGAGAACGTTCGACTCGTCAGCCGTTCCGGTCGGGGCCCGAGCCACCGGCTGATCGAGCGGATCGCC
>NZ_ANBD01000043.1 GCF_000341005.1 Nocardiopsis alkaliphila YIM 80379
ACGGGGTCGCCGCGATCTACAACTGCCTCAACCCCGCCTACCACCGCTGGCTCACCGATTGGCCGCCGATGAGCGAGGCACTGCTCACCGCCGCCGAACACTCCAACGCACCCCTGGTGATCGCGGGATGCCTGTACGGCTATGGCGAGGTCACCGAAACGATGACGGAGGACACTCCCCTCTCAGCCACCCAGCCCAAACTGAAGGTGCGTGCCGACATGTGGAGGGAGGCCCTCGCCGCTCAGCGGGCCGGCCGGATCAAGGCCGTCACCGAGGTGCGCGCCAGCGACTACATCCAAGCCCAATCGCTTCTCAGCTTCTTCCTGGCCAAACCGCTGCTCCAAGGTCGCCGCGCCTTCGTCACCGCCCCGCTCGACCAACCGCACACCTGGACCTCGGTCAACGACGTGGCCACGATGCTGATCACCGCAGCCACCGACGAGCGGGCCTGGAACCGCGCCTGGCACGTACCGAGCACGGAGGCGTTGACCATTCGCGAACTCGCCGAGCGCTTCAGCGAGGCGGTCGGAGCGCCTGCTCCGAAGGTCTCCTCGATCCCCGCTCCGCTCTTCCGTGCCGCCGGTCGGCTCATCCCCATGCTGCGAGAGTTCCAGATCACGTCGTACCAGTTCACCTCTCCCTTCGTCATGGACTCGACGGACGCCGAGTCCACCTTCGGTCTGCGCCCGCAACCGATCGACGAGGCGCTGCGCGAGGCCGCCGCACTGACCCGCGAGGAGATGGCCCGGACGGCCAAGGCGCGCGCCACCTGACCCCTCACGCCACGTGGCGTGAGGGTGCCGGATGGTGCGGCAGACCCGCCGTCCCCGCCCGGTTCCAGGCCTCACCGCCATCGATCCACAAGACCCAGACCGGAGATTCACCATGTCCACCACATCCATCGTCGAAGGCACGGCGACCGGCCATCACCCCGCCCGGGCCGACCAACGCGGCGCCTACGGCTGGTTCGCGGTCGCCTTTGTGTTCGGCCACGGCGGCTTCGCGGTCTCCCAAGGAGACGATCCGCTGCTGGAACTCCCCTTGTGGGTGCCCCTGCTCCTGCTCGCCATCGGTGTCGTGGGCGGTATGACCGCCGCCATGCGCGCGGGCGGTCGGGTTCAACGCGGCGCGAGCAAAGACGAACTCCTCGGTGAGAAGCTCCTCGGCACCGCTTGGGTCACCGGGTTCCTCGCCCTCTTGGTCGGCATCACGGGCCTGACCAACACTCTGGGCATGCCCGAACTCCAAACGGTCCTTTGGCCCACCGCATCGGTGTTCCTCGTCGGCTTGATCAACATCGGCGAGGGCGCGGTCCGCCGCAACGTAACGCACTACGTGCTCGGCAGTTGGCTGGCGCTCATCGCCTCGGCAGCGCTCCTCCTTCCTTCCCCCGGCCCTTTCTGGGTGCTCACCATCGCCGGAGGTGGCGCCTACCTCCTCGCCGCCATCCTCGAACCCCGTCGTATCGCCAAGCTCGACTGAACCTTCCTCCCTGGGTCACCCAGTCGGCCCCTCCCACGTCACTTGGCGGGAGGGGCCATAGGTGTGTCACGCAAGGCTTGGAGCATCCGGTCCTCGGCGCCGCGCCGGCGAGGCCGGCGCCGAACGAGGAACGGCGGCCCGGGGGCTTTTTTCGTCGTTTTCACTCGGAGGGGTTCGGCAAAGGCGAGGTCCGATTCCTCGAATGATGTCCCCAAATGGGGGTTTTCTCCCTTTTTTGTGGTGAGGAAGATGCCCACCGTCCGGAGCCCCGGCACGTTCGAGGTGTGCGCGGGGTGCGACCAAGGGAGGAACCCGATGCGGAACACGGCCGTGTCCGAGCGCTGGCCCGACGAATTCACGCGTGTGTGCAACCAGGACGACGAGTTGCGGGCGCACGGTAGGTACTTCGACTGTTCCTACCTCCTGGACATGGAGGAGCACCGGTACCAGGTGGTGATGCACCACGGGGCGGTCGAGAAGATCCTGGTCGACCCGGGCCCGCTGGACCTGCGCTACCAGTTCCTCGTCAAGGCGAGCGCGGACACCTGGCGTGAGTTCGGAAAGCGGGAACCGCGTCCGATGTGCCACGGGATCTGGGCGGCCACCTTCCGGGAGGACATGGAGCTGCAAGGCGATCTGCTCGTGCTCATGCAGAACCTGCGGTGTTTCACCCGCCAGATGGAACTGCTCCGTGTGAGTGGTGTTCCGGTGTGAGGCGCGCGTCATCGGCGGCAGGAAACACGGGATCCACTCGGAACAAGGGGAAGGAAGGGCATCGACATGGCTGAGTTCTCACCGGTGACCGGACGCTACGTGACCTTCGACGTGCTGGGCGACCAATGCAGGGTCTTCTACCTGGAGAACGGAGAAGGACAACCCCTCCTGTGCCAGCACACGGCGGGTTGTCACAACCACCAGTGGCGGTACCTGCTGGAGGACGAGGAGATCACCAGCCGGTATCGGGTGATCGCCTACGACCTGACCCGCCACGGTAAGTCCGACCCTCCGGCCAACAAGACGTGGTGGAAGGAGGAGTACCGGCTCACCACGGAGTGGTACACCGCCTTCGTCACCGGTTTTTGTGACGCGCTCGAACTGGAGGATCCGATCTTCGCGGGTTGTTCCTTCGGCGGCAACGAGGCGTTGCAGCTGGCGCTGCGGCACCCCGACCGTTTCGGAGGGATCATCGCGATCGAAGGGGCCGACCACTCGCCGGGGTTCTTCCTCGACTGGTGGCAGCACCCCCACGCCAACGCCTCCCAGGTCACGGCCAGTGGCGTGTGGGACCTCATGGCGCCGCAGTCCCCGGACAGCGATCGTGCCGCGACGTGGTTCTACTACTCACAAGGCGCGGAGGCGTTCCGGGGGGACCTGTACTTCTATTCGGTGGACCATGACCTCCGTGGGCGCTTGGGAGAGATCGACACGACCAACTGTCCGCTGGTCATGATCACCGGAGAGTACGACTACCTCACGCCTCCAGAGCACAGCAAGCGCACCGCCGAAGGCATCGAGGGCGCGGTGTTCGTGGAGATGGAGAAGATCGGGCACTTCCCCATGAGTGAGAACTATCCCGTCTTCAAGGGGTACTTCCAACAGGCACTCGACACCATCAGACAGAAGAGCTGAGTGAGGGGACGCGAGCCGGGCGCGTCCGAGGTCGTCGTCCATCCCCATCGGGTGGAAGAGGGGGCGCACCGGTCCGCCCGGCGCCGGGCAGGCCGGTGTTCGGGGCGACGGACACACGAAAGCCCCGCCTACGAGGGCGGGCCGATCGCCGAGATCGGGGCGCGGCCCGAACATCATGCCTTGGGCGGGTCGGCGGCGCGCAGTTCCTCGTTGATGCGCCGGGCCTCCTCCAGCTGATCCTCCAGGATGATGATCCGGCACGCGGCCTCGATGGGAGTGCCTTCGTCCACGAGTTCGCGGGCGCGGGCGGCGATCCTGAGTTGGTAGCGGGAGTAACGGCGGTGGCCGCCCTCTGAACGCAAGGGTTCGATCAGTTCGGCCTGCCCCAGGGCGCGCAGGAACGCCGGCGTGGTACCGACCATCTCCGCTGCTCGGCCCATGGTGTAGGCGGGGTAGTCGTCATCGTCGAATCGGTCACCGGTGTGGGGACGGGGCAAGCTCGTGTCTTCCTTCTCCTGAGCGCACGTCGAGGGCCCCAGCGCCGTCGTGCGCTGGGGCCCGAGAGTTCAATGCCATCTACCGGCCGCTGCCGGCCTTCCGCTTCCCGAAGTCAAGCCGTGACGGGATCGCGGGGATCGCGGTTGTGTGACCGTGGACCACCTTCTCTCGTTCAAGGGCCCTGCGGTACCCAGGTGGGATCTCCTCGCACCCGGGCGATCCTGATGACATCTGCTCCTCTCGCTTCTCATCTGGTGCACTGCTATCGACTGCGGTCCTACCGGCCCCCGACGCTCATACAACCGTGCGCCGGTCGAGCCTTACCGCGTACTGCTTCTTGCTGCGGCGTCCCCTGTGTGAGCGGGAAGCCGGCCCTGCTCTACTGCTCGAACTTCTGTACTGCTCTGCTACCGGCTCCCGGTGTCTTGAAGCACGTGCACACCGTCGAGCCGTCCTGCTCTCCACCGAGAACTCCGGTGGTCCAGCCACTGATCTTAGCGGCTACGACAGGAAATATAGCAACACGAACCAGGAATGTCTACTGTGGTCACTGTAAGTTTTCGATGGTCGGTGAGAACGGTTTTCGAGGGCTTGGAGATGTGGAGCCGCGCCTTCTCGGTGCCGGTCCCAGGGCGGAGGCGCCTCTGGGGCGCGCTCGGCCTTCTTCGGTCCGGGTCAAGGCGTCTCCTCGCGTATGGCCGAGGACGCCTCGCGCAGTGAGCCGGTGACCGATTCGTGGAGTTCGGCCGCGCCCGCCGACCGGCAGCTGTCAGGCGACGAGACCTTGGCGGTAGGCGTAGACGACCGCCTGCACGCGGTCGCGCAGGTTCAGCTTGGTGAGGATGCGTGAGACGAAGGTCTTGATGGTCTCGGGACTGAGTGTCAGGGCCGAGGCGATCTCCCGGTTGGAGAGCCCTTCCGCGATCAGACGCAGGACTTCCAACTCGCGGGGGGTCAGCGGGAGGTCGTCTCGCACGCGCACGCTCGGCCGGACCCGGGCCGCGTACGTTCCCACGAGCTGACGGGTCACCTCGGGATCCAGCAGCGCCGCACCGGTGGACACGGTCCGGATCCCGTACAGCAACTGGGCCGGCGGCGCGTCCTTGAGCAGGAACCCGCTCGCCCCCGCGCGCAGCGCCTCGTACACGTACTCGTCCAGGTTGAACGTGGTCACCACGAGCACCTTGGTCGGCTCGGCCACACCGACACCGGCCAACGAGCGGGTGGCCTCGATACCGTCGAGTACCGGCATGCGCACGTCCATCACCACCACGTCCGGCTTCAGCCGGGCGCAGAGGTCGACCGCGTCCTCGCCGTTACCGCACTCGCCCACCACCTCCATGTCGGGTTGGGCGTCGATGACGGTCCTCAGACCGGTACGGATGAGCATCTGGTCGTCACAGACCAGGACCCGGATGGTCTCGCTCACGAGCGGCCTCCCACGGGCACGCGGGCTTCGACGGCGAATCCACCGTCGGTGCGTTCGCCCGCGCTGAAGTCGCCGCCCAATACCTCGACACGTTCGCGCAGACCGATCAGCCCACGCCCGCCGCCCGTGGACGCAACCGACATACCGGGCCCGCCGGTCTCGACCCGCACCGTGATCTCCTTCCTTCCGTGGCGCACCCGAACCGAGGTGGGGGTGCCATGGGCGTACTTGAGCGCGTTGGTCAAGGCCTCCTGAACGACCCTGAAGGCCACGAGGTCGGCGCTGCCCGACGACTCCGCGGGGCTGCCCTCTTCGGTGAACTCCACCGGTTGTCCCGCCCCGCGCGTGTGCTCCACCAGCTCCGTGAACCCGCCGGTGTGGGGGGTGCGAGCCTCATCGGTACCGTGGTCGGGGTCGATCAGGTCGAGCAGGCGCCGCAGGTCGGAGGTGGCCCGACGACCGGTGTCGGTGACCGAGGCCAGCGCCTGATCGAGACGATCGGGTGCGGCGGTCAGGTAACGCGCGGCCTCCGTCTGCACCACCATGGCCGTCACGTGATGGGTGACCACGTCGTGGAGCTCACGGGCGATGCGGGCCCGCTCGGCGGCCAAGACGTCCTGGGCGAGGCGGCGACGGTGTTCGGCCTCGGCGATCCGGGTCGAGCGCACCCATGAACCGAGGCACCACACCAGGGCGAGGGCCAGGTAGAACGTCACGAACTCGCTCACCGGCTCCCCGACACCGATCCGATACAGCACGACCGCCAGCGGCACGTAGGCCAAGGAGAACAGCAGAGTGGTGAGACGTCGCCGACGTTGCAGATGCACACCCGAACTCAGCACCGCGATGGCCAGCCCGGTGCCGGCGAAGGTGTGGTAGCCGAGGATCTGGTCGACGGCGAAGCCGACCGCGATCAGTGTCAGACACAGGGTGGGCCACCGCCGACGAATGGCGAGCGGGAAGCTTTGGAGGGCCACCACCACGACGGCCAGGGCATCGAAGGGGCGGTCCGGTACACCCCCGAGTTGCGTGCCGTAGTTGAAGAACATCGGCATGAACGAGGGGAAGAAGAGGAGCAGGGCCAGGGGGAGGTCTTGGAGGGTGACGTCGAGACGGTGCCACACCTGGGGCCTCCACCGTAGAACGTTCACCGGGGAAGTGTAGCGACGGCCTGACGGTCGGAACGACGCATGGGGACCAGGTTCCGGCGTCGCCGCGCGAGCCACAGGAACACCGCCGTCGTGAGCACGAGGAACACCAAGGAGTACAGGCTCGCCTCTGGTCCGAAGTCTCCGCCGGTGATCAGCAGCGGCCCCGAGGTGGTCGCCTCCAGCAACCCTTGTGGGGTGCCATTGCCCGAGACCTCGGTGCTGAAGATCGCCGAGGCCGCGAAGTTCCAGCCGAAGTGCAGGCCGATCGGCATCCATAGACCGCGCGTGGCGACGTACGCGGCGGCGAGCATGCCTCCGGCTCCGACCGTGATGATGACGATGCCCAGCAGGCTCGCGTTCGGGTTGGGCAAGTGCCACAGACCGAACAGCACGGAGGACACCGCCACCGCGATCCACGTTCCGGCGCCCTTCTCGACGAACCGGAACAGGACACCGCGGAACAGCACCTCCTCGGTCACGGCGGCCGCGGCCATGAAGCCGAAGAGTCCCACCGCGCCGGTCACCGTGCCCAGACCATCGACCTCGTAGAAGCCCAGGAGGGCGATGTTGACGATGACGGCCCCGAACAACAGGACACCGATCAGCGTCCCCCACCCGATACCCGAGACGGCGCTCTGGGGGGCCACGTCCGTGGCGGGATGGCCTTCGGTCAGGCGCACCACCCACCCGTAGACGAGCACGGCGATCAGTGCCACCACCAGGCCGAGAGTGAACGTGAGCCATGGGTTTCCCGCCACCATGGCGACCGTTCGGCCACCGATGACGCCCACCACCACGATGGCCGAGAATTGCCAGACCGCCTTCATCGCGTTCCTTTCACCGAGTCCGCGGCCTGGGCGCCGCGGCTGTGGTGAACGCTACGGAGCCAAGGGCCCGGGGTCGTCACCACACGGTGGACACCTGTGCGTGGCTCCTTTGGGGGACGGAGCCGCGCCGGATCCGTGGAACCTCGTGAGGCGAGACGGCGTGAAAGGGGCGGTGCCCACCGGGGGATGGTGGGCACCGCGGTGGAGAGTTCCGCTGAACGGGGGAGCGTCCTCTCCGGGGTCTTACCGGGAGAAGTCGTCCGCACCCCGCATCGGGCCGTGGTAGAACTCGCGCTGCGGCTCGTCCTCGGGTACGGCCGGGTAGGTGGGGCCGTTCTCGTCCGGCTCATGGCGGGCGGGGACCCGAAGACCGTGGGCCCGCATCGTCTGAGCGACACCGTTGCGCAGGTCGGGGAGCATCGCGTATAGCACGTCACCGGGGCAGGCGGTGGCGTTGAAGTCTCGATGTCCCAGGATCGCGCTGTGCGGGTTGAGCCCATAGGCCGAGCAGAGCCAGGCCAGGGTCTGTACGAGCGTGTCGGTCAGCGCCTGGGTCGGTCCGACACTCGTGTAGAGGCCTTCGTTCTCGATACCGATACAGGTGCTGTTGTTGTTGGCCACGTGGGTGCCCACGACGTGCTGACCGGCGGCGATGGCCTCCGGGGTGCGGTCGCGCCCTTCCATCAGGTAGCCGCCACGGCTGATGGTCAACTGCTGGCCGGTGTCGATCCAGCCGTTGGAGTCCATGTGGTAGTTCTGGATCGACTTGGACAGGCGCAGGGCGTGGTCGAGTGAGTAGTCGGTGCTGTTGGCCGTCGCGGTGTGGTGGACCACGATGTAGCGCGGCCCGTTGGCCAAGACCTGGATGGGGCTTCTCGGCGCGCGGGCGTTCCAGGCGCCCCGCCAGTACAGTTGCGGCGCTGCCGCTTGGACGGCGTCGGTGGTCTGGGCGGCGGCGCTCGTGGCACCGAAGACACCGAGGGCGGCGGCTCCCGAGGTGAGGGCCGCTCCACGGAAGAGGGTACGCCTGTCCAAACCTGACCGATGGGTGTTGGTCATGGGGGAATCCTTTCCGGCGCGTATGGTTACTCGCCAGTTCATAAAAGAACACGGAACCCATGTGCTACGCAAAGGGTCCTAACTTAGGTTTTATGGCCGATTTCGGCCACACTGTCAGCGACTACCCCTATGGGCAGATGCCGCTCGATGTTGTACTGAGTCAGGAAGAAACCCGTTGGTCGGTCCTCGTTTCTTTCCCGTCTTCCTTCCGGATCCCGGAATCCATGTCGGACTCGCGCGGTGCTCACGGGGAGCACCCCGAAGGGCCCTACGTGGTCCATGTGGCCGGTGGTGACTATGCGCCGAGTGCGGCCATCGTGTTCTCCCAACCCACGAAGTGCCACTCGTCGCGTCTTCCGCCGGGTAGAGGTTCGTACACCGCTCGGGGGGACGTCCTCGCGGGCGAATGCGGCGGGCGCTGTTCAGGGACGGGGACCGTGAGGAGGGCTCCGAGTTCATCGAAGGGGACCTCGTAGATCTCCTCGTGGTCGTAGACGTTCTCGATGGCCAGACCGGACCAGCACGGTGGCCCTCCGATCAGGTGGACGGTCACGTTTTTCATGGTGGTGGTCTCATCCATGGATCTATGTTGGGCCGATTCCATGGAAGATGGCCGAAGGCGCGCACGGAACCGAGTAATGTGTTCCTTTCTCGCTGTCCCTAAAAAGGAGCGATCCACCTTTGTTCGGGACAAAAAGATGGACTCTGCGTCATTGGCACGGGGCCGCCGAGGGGCCATTGGCACGGGACCGTCGAGGGCGATCACCGATCATCGTTGGTCGCGGCGGCCATGTTCCCCATCGGGCACACCCCCACGTGAGTCCCCTACGGGAAGGAGGGGCCGAGGAGGTACGAACCCTGGCCCGCAAGGCCTTCATGGCGTGTCCCTGGGCAGGAATCGGCCGAAACGGCCCCGGTTCCTCGGTGATCGTGGCGTAGGTCTTTGGAACGCGCGTGGGCGCTCGTCCGTCTCATCCCTAGGGCTTTTCGCCCTGGTGAAGACACTCCCCAAGGGACCCGGGGTGCAAGTCAGGGAACGCCCAGGGCTGTCCCCGATGGGAAACGTCACAAGGAGCGGGCAGGCTGGAACCATGAGTGAGAACTTCGGGAGCAAGCGGCTCCAGCGCAGCGAATCCGACCGTTTCCTGACCGGTGTCTGTGGCGGTATCGCCGACTACACCGGACTCGACTCCACCCTGATCCGGGTCCTGTTCGTCGTCTTCACCCTGCTCGGCTTCAGCGGTGTGTTCGTCTACGTCGTGGCCTGGCTGCTGATGCCGGCCGCGAGTGAGCGGCGTTCGCTGCTGGAGCAGATCATCCGTAACTTCCAAGGAAAGGCGAGTGACCGATGATGTGGACCTTGAGGGCGCACCCGGGCTGGCGTCGACGAGAGCTTCGAACCTCACGGGAGGAACACGAGGTCGAGGAGACGCGTGAATCCACCGTGGAGACCACTTCCGCCGAAGGCTGAGGCCCGTACCGAGGAAACGACGCGGCACGGGCCCGGGCGATGCCTCAAAGGGCCCTTCCTGACTCGGTCCGCTCCATGTGAGCGATCGTTTCGCCGGCCATCCTGGACCACCTGAGGGCCAGGACCACCGCGAGCAGGATCCCGGCCACGCCGGCCCAGGCGATGACGGGCCCGGTGCCGAAGCGTTCCGCGAAGTAGCCGGCGATCAGGATTCCCAGCCCCTGCGCCACCTGGAGCCCGGAGGCGGCCAGACCGAACGCCTGTGCACGCCCTTCCTGGGGCACGCACAAGACGAAGGCCGCGTTGGCGACGAACTGGTAGGAGCCCGCCGCGCCGCACAGGGCCAGGGCGAAGACCATTACCCCCAGCGGAGCCTGGAAGAACCAGAGCAGGAGCGGGACCGAGGTCAGGACGGCCAAGGGGCCGAGCAGCCTCATCCTGGTCGGTGGGGGGACCAGCCGGGTGAGGATCAAACCGCCGAACAACGCACCGATGGACGCACCGGCCATGATGAAACCGGTCGCGGTCGCTCCGGCGCCCGCCTCGTCCGCCATGGGTGTGGCCAGGCCGTAGGGGATGCCGTACAGCCCGGCGAGCCAAGCCAGTAGAACGAGGGTGCGCAGCTTGGCGTCGGTGAAGACGAGCTTGGCCCCGTCCCGGAACATCGACAGCAATCCGGGGCGCTCGGGTGCCTCCTGGCCCTCCTCGCGTTCGGGGACCGGCCTGGCCTTGACCCCGAACAGCACGATCAGCGCGGATAGGGCGAAGAGCAGGCCGGTGCCCATCACACTCAGGTGGGGGCCGATGAACGCCACGATCACCCCACCTCCGATCAGGCCGAGAAGCATGCCCAACTGGGCGGTCAACTGGATGATCGTCGTGCTGGCGACGTAGCGTTCGCCCTGGATGATCTGGGTGAGCAGGGCGGCGCGGGCCGCGGCGAAGGGGATACCCGGCAGGACCACGAAGAACATCAGGAGCCAGATCGCCCAGACCGGCATCCCCGGGACGCCGATGAGGACGATGACTCCGGCCCTGAGCACGTCACAGGCGATCATCACCCGGCGGCGGGGCAGGATGTCGGCGAGGCCGGAGAGCAACGGCCCACCGATCAGCGGGGGCAGGAAGTTCAGGGCCAGGGTGACGCCGGCGGCGAAGGCCGAGGCGGTCACGTGGTAGACGAGTAGCGCTGTGGCGATGTTGAGCAGGTTGGTGCCGATCACCGACAGGGCATGGGCGAGCCAGATCGAACGGAACTCACCGATCGCCATGACGTCGCGGTAACTGCTCCGCCATGCGTTTTCCTGAGCCTTCGAGGATTCGTGGCCCTCATTGTCGGGGGCTTCGTCGATGCTCGGATTGCCCACCGGGCCCTCCCTACTGTTACAGGGTTGAAATCACGCTGTGTCGTGTCTCAATGACCAACAGTTCCGGAAGGCGGGCGTTCCGGCAAGTCGTTCGGGGAAATTCGTATCTGATTCGTTGCTCCGGGTAATCCTCCGAGTCGGTTTCGGAGAGGGGTGCCCCTTGCCACTGAACGGATTGTTTCCCCAGGTTGTTTCATACGCACAGGAGAACATTCCGGTGGTCCCAGGCGCCATGCCGGTGCAGGAAGGTTTTCCGAAAGTGAGGTGTCCTCCGAACGGGATCCTTGCCATGGAGGCGGGTTCCGGTCGAGAGATTCCTCCTATCAGGGGATGAACAAAAGGTCTTTGGTGACTCTCCGTGACGAAGGAGGGGGCGTCCCGACCGGTCAGCCCCAACCGAGTTCGGTAAGCCGTGCGTCATCGATTCCGAAGTGGTGCGCGATCTCGTGGACCACGGTCACGAGCACCTCATGCACCACCTCTTCGGGGGTCTGGCAGTGCGCGCAGATGTTACGCCGGTAGATGAAGATCTGGTCCGGGAGTACTCCGAAATAGGTATCGCCCCGTTCGGTCAGTGGAATCCCCTCGTACAGCCCCAGCAGACCCTCCGCGGACTCGTCCTCGACCGTGATCACCACGTTGTCCATGAGCCGGGAGAGTTCGGGCGGGATCTGGTCCAGGGCGTCGGCCACCAGTTCCTCGAAGTCCCTACGCGTCAGTTCAACCACACTCGCCATTGTGCTGCCTTCCGGTGGTGATGAGGAAGAGACATAACACTCTGGTCGGGACGAGGCATTGGGAACGGGCGATCGCGACGGCATGATGGGGGTGTGTTGTCACAGATCCGCGCTTACGACTTTCGTGGTGCCCTCGACCGCTCGCGTAAGTTCCTCGGACGCTCACGCGAGGCATTCCGGCGATGGCGTGCCGGACGCCTTTGGCGCTGGAGCTGCGTCGTCGTGGCCGGTCTGCTCGGTGGTTGGCTCGGTTTGGCCCTGGGAGGCCAGGTCATCACCCCCATCGGCCCGGCCGATGTCACCTTCTCCCTGAGCCCGCAATGGCAGGGGGAGACGGTGGTCGACGTCGCCCCCTTGGGGCAGTTGGCCTTCGACACCCACGCCGCCCCACTGCGGATCGAAGCCGCCATCACCGAGATCCGAAGCTCCGCGGCGCAGGAGATGTTCGCCGACCCCACGGCCATCGATCGCATGGCCGCGGGTATCGGCGCGGACCTCACCGCCGGTGTGACCGCCTTGATCGTGCGCTCGCTGATCGTGGCGGCCCTCGGCGCGGCCCTGATGGGTCTGCTGCTCTTCCACAACCTCTGGAGGGCCCTGGCGAGCGCCCTGACCTCCGTGCTCGTGCTGGCTTCCGCCGGTGGGGTGGCCGCCATGACCTTCAACCCCAGCGCCATCGTCCAGCCGCGCTTCACCGGACTCATCGGAGACGCCCCCCAAGTGGTGGGCAGCGTCGACGACGTGGTCGGCCGGTTCACCGAGTACCAGGAACAGCTCGCCGGTCTCGTGGGCAACGTGGCGATGATCTACGAGGCGACCTCGTCGCTTCCGGTCTACGACGAGGACGAGTCGGTCATCCGGGTGTTGCACGTGTCCGACATCCAACTCAACCCTGCTTCGTGGAGCATCATCGGATCGCTTCAGGAACAGTACGGAGTGGACGTGATCGTGGACTCCGGTGACCTGACCGACCGAGGCAGTGCGGCGGAGGACGTCTTCGCCGACGAGATCGGCAAGCTGGACGTGCCCTACGTGTGGGTGCGGGGCAAGCACGACTCCATGGGCACCCAACGGGCGGTGGAGGCCCAGGAGAACGCGGTGGTCCTCGATGGGGACGTCGCGGAGGTGGGCGGCCTCACCTTCTTCGGCGCGGGCGATCCCAGATACGTCCCGGACCCCACCCGACTCAACCCCGACGAGGCGGGAGTGGCCGCGCTGGGTGAGGAGCAGGCGGCCTCGATCGTGGGGGGCGACGCCGACGTGGACGTGGCGATCCTGCACAGTCGCACCCAGGCCGAGCCGTTCGATGGAGTGGTCCCCCTCGTGTTGGCGGGAAACGAGCACAGGCGTTCCACCGAACTCACCGACCTGGGGACCAGATTCCTCATTCAAGGTTCCACCGGAGGCGCCGGCTTGAGTGGTCTGGATCACAGTGGAGATCGGCCCACGCCGTACCAGGCTTCGGTGCTGTACTTCGACGCCGAGACCGGGCGCCTCCAGGCGCGCGACGACATCGACCTGGGCGGGATCGGTCTCACGTCCGCGCAGGTGGAGAGGCATATCGAGGAGGACCCGGGGCGGCCCGTGGGAGAGGAGGCCGAAGAGGATCCCGAAGGGGAGGAAACGGCGGAGGAAGGTGGCTCCACGCCGTGATCCGTGTTCCCGCGGATGGGGCGGGTTCGGTCCGAGCCGGGTAACCACTTTGGAGTTGGTGGAAATCTCCCCTATGCTTGACCCGTCTACACGGGCCCCCATCGTCTAGTGGCCTAGGACGCCGCCCTTTCAAGGCGGTAACACGGGTTCGAATCCCGTTGGGGGTACGAAGCGTTCAGACCACTGCCAGGAGTCTGGCAGAATGGGGAACGCAGCACCGCGCCAGGCCCACCGGGTCGGGCGTGACAACAGAACAAGGTCCTGTGGAGCAGTTTGGAGTGCTCGCCACCCTGTCAAGGTGGAGGCCGCGGGTTCAAATCCCGTCAGGACCGCAAGCGTCGCCGAGGAAATCGGCGCCGCGGCTAGGTAGCTCAGTTGGTACGAGCGTCCGCCTGAAAAGCGGAAGGTCGGCGGTTCGACCCCGCCCCTAGCCACCCACATTGAGCAACATGAACGCCCGGCAGGCCCAAGGCCCCGGGCGTTTTCGGTGCTCTCGTACGGTTCGTTTCCCTGTGAGAATCGAAGTCATGGCGACCATGTCCGGGGACTTCGAGCCGACCATGGACGAGTTGCGGGTGGTGGCGCGCTACGTGGCGCAGAGCGCCCAGGAGATCCTCCCGGTCTTCGAGGACGTCGCGCCCAACGATCCGCGCCCCCCGCGACCGCGTCACACCGGTTCTGATCGACCTTCTTCGCCGGTATCCACTCGCGCCGACCGGTAGGAGCCGTGTGGCTCGGCTCATGAGCGACTTGGACGCCTCTTCGCGCGTCTTGCGCTGAACGGAACCAAAGGGACCGTTGGGGGGTCTCCTCCTTGTAGTGATTCCCCCAGAACAGGAGACCGCTGTGTCCAAGCAGGGACGACCCGACGAATTCGAGGCCCTCCAAAAGCGCCTGAAGCGGTTGGAATGGTCGGTGGAGTCCGATCGGAGCGAAGCGCGTCGACTTCGGGTGGGGAACGCGGTGTTGGTCGCCGGGGCGGTGGCCTTGTTCGTCTCCCTGGCCCTGCCGTGGATGCGAGGTCCACGAAGGAACCACGCCGGATTCGACGCCCCGGCCACACTGGGCTCGGAGGACCTTCCACTGAGGCTGGAAGCCAGGGGCGTGATGACCGGATGGGAGGTGCTGGGAGCCGCCATCACCGAGGGGCGGGCGGTCCTCGCGGTCTTCGTGGTGGTCCTCGTGCTCTTGGCGCTGGTCGCCTACGCCTTGGACTCGGATCGAGAAGGGCTCTACACCGCCGTGCAGGCCTGCGCCCTCCTGCCGACGCTGCTGTTTTTGCCCACCTGGCCCCGGGACCCCGAGAGTTCGGTCGTCATGGGGCCGGGGCCGCTGGTCGTGTTCGTGGCCGGCGTGATGATCCTCTATGGGGCCTCTCGGTCCAAGCCTTAGAGCGTCGCCGGAGACGCCCGTGGTTCTGGGAGAGGGGCTGCTCGGACCCTTTCCAGGGATCGGGCCCTCGACGCCCCACTCGGTCCCGCCCACCCGTGAAACCTTCACTGAGTACTCAGGAACCCCAGGTGAGTCCATCAACGGCTAGAGCCAGGTGACGCCGTGCCAGCTCACGTGGTGATCCGTGTGATCGGAGTCCTTCGTGCACCAGTAGGTGGCGCCGTCGCGCAGCAGGAAGCGGTCACAGGCGATCCCCACGGCACGGTCCTCGGCGAGCCTACGCAGGGCGGGCTGGTCCTCATCGAACCCACAGGCCGATTCCAGACCGTCCAAGAGCAGTTCCTGCCGGGATGGATACGGGGACTCCGGCCGGGGAAGCCGGACCACCATGGCGGTGGCGTTGTCGTGGCTCTCCGCCTCCCGTGAGGCCTCCAACAGAACGTGCGCGAGGATCTCCGGGGCGTCGGCGTGCTCGGCGACCAGTTCGGCGAGCAGGCGCTCGTCCACGTAGTCGTGGACACCATCGGTGGTGAACAGCACCAGTTCGGAGGCGGGTGCGGTGGCGGTACCGATGTCGTCGACCACCGCCGTGGCCATGGAGGTGGTGAGCGCGTGATCGCCCACCCGGGCGAAGGCGTCCGCGACCCACCGTTCACGCAGCCGCTGACCGTGGGTGTGGTCTCGGGTGTGCTGGCGTAGCCCTTCCCCAGGAGCCCAGGTCCAGAGGCGGCAGTCACCGACCCAGGCGATGTCGATGGGATCTTCGGGTGCGTCTTGACGGGCGTGCACCATCACACAGTCGGCCCCCGGGTGGGCACGCGAGAGCGCCCGCGTCGCGGCCAAGACCGCGTCCAGGGCATCGCCATCGGCCTCGGTGGCGGTGATCGCGGCGAATTCGGCGGCCTCCCGGGTCCGGGGATGTTCGCCGAATCCGTCGGCGAGTGAGGCACGCCAGCCACCGGAGGCGTGGGCGACCTGGTGGGAGTACGCGTCTTCCTGGTCGGCCCTCGGCCCCTGGTCGGAGTCGGCGGCGATGACGGGAATTCTCATATCGCGTTCCTCTGCCAGTGGTGGGGGCTGATGAGATGCCGGTGAGAGGTGGTTTGGTTCGGGCCGGATCGGACCTTTGGGAGGTTCGGTCCGAGGTCCCGCTCCCCGAGAACCGCGACGAAGTGTCGCCCATCTACCCTGGTGGCGTTTTTCGTCGATCGAGGAGAGGTATTCCGTGCCGTCGAACCAACAGGGTGGGCCGAGCGAGACCGAGAGGCTGCGTCAGCGGTTGCTCCGGGTGGAGACCCGGCTGGAAAGGCTGCGGGGACAGGCTCCGTCCGACCGGACGACGTCGGCGGCGTTCACCGCTGGAGCGGTCGCACTGTTCCTGTCGATGGCGCTGCCGTGGGTCCGGAGCGGTGGTGGGGTGGACTTCACGGGAACGGGGGAGGTCATCGCTGATCACCCGTCCGGGCTCGGCACCGGATGGAACCTGCTCGTGGCCGGAATCGCTGAGGCACAAGGACTGTTCGCCCTGAGCCTGGGGTGCCTGTTGGCCCTGTGCGGGTTCGCGGTGAGCTGTCACTTCACGCAGAGCAGGTTCAACCTGGTGGCGACGATGGTGCTGTGCGCACTGGTTCCGGTGCTGTTCTTCGTGGCCTGGATCGCCTCGGGAACCTTCGAGGGCGTGGGCCCGGGCTCGGGGGTGATGGTCATGCTGGTCTCCTGTGGTCTCCTCGGCTGGGCCGCCTACCGCGCCTGGCATCAGGACCTCGTTCCCGCGTACCGGTGACCCGCGGGCGCGCGGGTAGTCTTCGTCGGTGTGAAACTCGCGACCGCCGCTGACGGAACCCGCCTTCGGTACGACGTCCATGGAGTGGGTGAGCCGCTGTTGCTCATCCACGGCCAGTCCCTCGACCACACGATGTGGGAGGGGGTGCACGCGGATCTGGCCGCACACCACAGGGTGATCCGGATGGACATGCGTGGCACCGGTGGCAGTGACGTTCCCCTGGACACTTCGTACAGCATGGACCTGTTGGCGCGCGACGCCCTGGCGGTTCTGGACGCCGTGGGCGTGGAACGCGCCCACGTGTACGGCTTCTCGATGGGAGGCAAGGTCGCCCAGGCCCTGGCGGGGCTCGCCCCCGAACGGCTGGGCGCCCTGGTCCTGGGAGCCACCGCGCCCGGTGGGAGCAATGAGGTCGAGCGTCCCCACCACGCGTCGATCGCCCTGCGCAGGGCCAACACCGCGCAGGGGCGTGGTCTCATCGCGCACCTGTTCTACACACCCGAGTGGGCCGACTCCCACCCCGAGACGGTCGACCGCATCGTTCCGCGCAACCCGTTGCGGGCCCAGCGTCGTCACTACGAGGCCAGTATGAAGCACGACGGCTGGGACCTGTTGCCCCACATCCAGGCCCCGGCCCTGGTGGTGCATGGCGAGGACGACGAACTCACCCCGGTGGCCAACGCCGAACTACTCGCCCAGCGCATCCCACACGCTCGGCTGCTGATCCTGCCGGGGGTTCGCCACGGCTACCTTCACGAGGCCGCGCCCAAGGCCACCGAGGCCGTCTTGGGCTTCCTCGCCGAGCACCCCCTGTAGGGACCAGGCACCGAGGACGCACGTCCATCCGATCTCGCGGATCGGGGTGGGGCGCGGGGGCGGCGATCCGCGCCGCGGTCCCACACCAGGGGTGGACACGGCGCCGCTTGGGGGAGGGCTCAGGCGGGCGGAGGCAGGTCCGACCGCAACCGGTCCAGCATGCGACGGTCCTTCTTGGTGGGTCGCCCGGCCCCACGGTCGCGCCGGATCACCGCTCCGACCGCCTCCGGGGGCGGTGCGGGGGTGCGATCCTGGTAACAACGGACCGCGAGTGGCGCACCGACCCTCTTCACGATGATGTGCGTCACATCGACGATGCGGGTGGTGCCGTGCAGCCGAACCCGTACCTGGTCCCCGACCCGGACCGTCGTGGCCGGCTTGGCCGGACGATCGTTGACGCGCACGTGACCGCCACGGCAGGCCTGTGCGGCGTCGGCCCGGGTCTTGGTGAGGCGCACCGCCCACAGCCAGCGGTCGACCCGGGTGGAGTCGGGTCCGGTGGGAAGAGGGGCGGACGGGTCGCTCACGCCGAATTCCTCTCGTCGGTTCCAGGTCTTGGACATCACTCTAGGGCGCGAACGGTTCGAAGCGCTCCGAAGTCGCGCTAGAGTTGTACACGCAACGAGGTCCTGTGGAGCAGTTTGGAGTGCTCGCCACCCTGTCAAGGTGGAGGCCGCGGGTTCAAATCCCGTCAGGACCGCAGCATCGAAGGCCCGGTGTCTCAGGACGCCGGGCCTTCGGCGTTGTCAGGGATGTCGTCGTGTGGGACGGGAGACGGTTGTGGGTTACCGGTACGCCACCGAGCGTACGGATCACTCGGCATTGGCGAGTGGGCAGGTACTGCGGTCCGCGCCCGGCTTCCCGGGTTTTCCCGTCAGGTTGGCCAGTGAACTCCTCCAGCGCGCGATGGTGCACCTCGAGGATGGCGGAATCCGCTTGTGGGACCCGTGCTGTGGCAGCGGCTACCTGGTGACCGTGTTGGGGTTGCTCCACCGTGACCTGCTCACCCACGTGCGGGCCACCGACGTGGGGGCCGACGCCGTCGGTATCGCCGACCGCAACCTCGAACTCCTCACCGCCGAGGGCCTGGCAGAACGCGAGCGCGGGTTGCGTCGCTCGGCCCGTGACTTCGGCAGGGTCGCCTACATCGAGCGGGCCGAGGCGGCGCGGGACCTGGCCACGAGGCTGGCCGAGATGGGCGGAGACCTGCCGCACGCCTCCGCCGTGGCCGACGTGTTCACCCTCACCGAGCCGGTCGAGAGCGACCTCGTGATCACCGACGTCCCCTACGGGGAGATGACCCGCTGGGAGGGGAACGCGCCCCAGGACCCGGTTCGTGGGTTGCTCGCCTCGATGGGGCGGGTGTTGCCCGCGCGCGCCGTGGTGGTGGTGACGGCGCGTACCCGGCGGGTTCGGCTGCCCGAAGGCGTCCAGGCGTTGGAACGGGTCAAGGTCGGAAACCGTTCGGCGGTCCTGGTCCGGGCTCGGGACCTCGCGTCGGCCCTTTGACCGCCCCGGCCTCATCCCACGTCTGGGAAGGCGCGTGAGGTGTACAGGGCGATCAGGAGCGCCACCAGGGCGAGCAGGACGAAGCCCAACGTGTAGGCCCCGGTGGTCTGGAAGACCACGCCCATGAGCAACGGTGGGAAGTAGCCGCCCAGACCACCGGCCGCGCCGACCAGGCCGGTGACCGTACCCACACGGGACGGTTCCACCAACGTGGCGACCAACGCGAACACCGAGCCGGTACCCAGGCCCAAGGCCACGGCCAGCAACACGAAGGTGAAGCCCGCCGGGAACTCCGCGGGCGGTTGTAGGGCCAGCAACACGGCGAACAGGCAGGTGCCGAAGAACGAGATCAGGCAGACCCGGACCGGGCCGATCCGGTCGGACAGGATGCCGCCGATCGGTCGGGCGACCACCGCCGCCACCGCGAACCCGGCGGTTCGCATGCCCGCTTCGGTCTGTGCGTAGGCGTACCCGGTGCTGAGCAGGGTCGGCATGTAGGTGGACAGGGCCACGAAACCGCCGAACACCAACGCGTACAGGGCCGAGGCCTGCCAGGTCGCCTTCAGTTTCAGGCTTTCGCGTATACGGGGCAGCGCCGGCTCCCTCTGCGGGCTCCACTCGGGTGCGTCGCGGGCGAAGAACCACATGACCAGGCCCATCACGACGAGCGCCACGCACATCACCAGGTGGGTGGTGAACAGGCCGAGGGTCTCCATGAGCCGGGGCGTCAGAAAGGCGGACAACGCCGTACCCCCCATACCCGCGCCGAACACACCCGTGGCGAACCCGCGGCGGCCGGGCCGGTACCAGGCGTTGACGAATGGGACGCCGATCGCGAACGAGGTACCGGCGACGCCGAGGAAGAAGGACCAGAGCAGCAGCATCCCGAAGGAGTCCGAAAAGACACCGACGAGGAAGGTCGGGATGGTGCTGAGGAAGCAGATGATCGTGAACATCACCCGCCCGCCGTAACGGTCGGTCAGGGTCCCGACCGGGATGCGCCCGAGCGAACCCACCAACACGGGGAAGGCCACCAGGATCGACGTCTGTGTCGGGGACAGGCCCAGTTGCTCACTGTAGGTCCGCGACAACGGTCCGATCAGGTTCCAGGCCCAGAAGGTCAGGGCGAACGCCGCCGTCGCCAAGGCGAGGTTGGCGCCCGCGGTTCCGGAACGGGTGGTCCGCTCCCCTTCTTGCGCACGCATCAGGCTCCTCCATGTGTCGGCTTCCGCGATTGTCACCCGAAGCGGTGTGGGAAACGTGACATCCGTGCCAGAGCAGGCATATTCATTAACGGAACGTGTCCGGGGCTGTGAAGTACTTTTCTCTCCGCTTTGTTAATAGGCGGGCAAATGGAGTGGTCTCCTTATGGCGACGCAGGGTAAAAAAAGGGGAGCGGGGGACGCACTCCTGCGGATGGGTAACCACCTGACCCGTTCGGAACCCCTTGACGGCGAC
The DNA here is from genome assembly GCF_000341005.1 of Nocardiopsis alkaliphila YIM 80379. Taxonomy (GTDB): domain Bacteria; phylum Actinomycetota; class Actinomycetes; order Streptosporangiales; family Streptosporangiaceae; genus Nocardiopsis; species Nocardiopsis alkaliphila. Next base: position 20,262 of record NZ_ANBD01000043.1, read on the forward strand.
CGGGCACAGGTCAGGCATGGTGGTCGTGAAGGTGATGTGTTCTACCGCGATCGCTGGAGCCATGACAAGGTGGTTCGTTCCACGCACGGTGTGAACTGCACCGGGTCCTGCGCCTGGGATGTTTATGTGAAAGACGGGATCATTACCTGGGAAACGCAGGGGACCGATTATCCGTCGGTCGGTCCGGACCGTCCGGAATACGAGCCGCGCGGTTGTCCTCGCGGTGCCGCGTTCTCCTGGTACACGTATTCGCCCACACGTGTCCGCTATCCGTACGTGCGGGGCGTCCTCGTTCAGATGTATCGGGAGGCGCGTGCGCGGCTGGGCGACCCGGTACTGGCGTGGGAGGAGATCACCACCGATCCGAACAAGCGCCGGCACTACCAGCGGGCACGGGGCAAGGGCGGACTGGTCCGCACCACCTGGGAGGAGGCCCTGGAGATCTCGGCCGCCGCCCACGTACTCACCATCAAGAAGTACGGGCCGGACCGGATCGCCGGTTTCTCGCCCATCCCTGCGATGTCGATGGTCTCCCACGGGATCGGGGCGCGCTTCGTGAACCTGCTGGGCGGCAGCATGTTGTCCTTCTACGACTGGTACGCCGATCTGCCGGTGGCGTCTCCGCAGGTGTTCGGTGACCAGACGGACGTGCCCGAGTCGGGGGATTGGTGGGACGCCGCCTACCTGGTGTTGTGGGGCTCCAACGTGCCGGTCACCCGGACCCCCGACGCGCACTGGATGGCCGAGGCCCGTTACCGAGGCCAGAAGGTGGTGGTGGTCTCCCCGGACTACAACGACGCGGCGAAGTTCGCCGACGATTGGTTGGCACCGCACCCGGGCACCGATGGCGCCTTGGCGATGGCGATGGGGCACGTCATCCTCCGTGAACGCTTCGTGGAGCGGCCCACGCCGCGCTTCTCGGAGTACGCGCGGACCTACACGGACCTGCCCTTCCTCGTGGCCTTGGAGGATCGTGACGGGCGCGTGGTGCCCGGCAAGTTCCTCACCGAGGCCGACCTGGGGGAGGCCGGTACCGGAAACGCCGGGGGCGAGAACGCCGGGGTTGAGAACGCACAGTGGAAGCCGGTGATCTGGGCCCAAGGCGAGGACGCCCCCATCGCCCCCAACGGCACCATCGGACATCGCTGGGGCGCGGAGGGCGAGGGCCGGTGGAACCTGGACCTCCAGGGACGGGTCCCCGAGCTCACCTTCCACACGGAGGGCGCCGAGAGCGTCGAGGTGGCACTGCCTCGGTTCGATACCCCTGATGGTTCCGCCGAGATCGACGTCCGAGGTGTGCCGATCCGAAGGGTCGCCGGACGTCCGGTCACCACCGTGTTCGATCTGGTCATGGCCCAGTACGGGGTCTCCCGTCCTGGGCTGCCCGGTACCTGGCCCGCCGGTTACGACGACCCCGACGCCGCCTACACACCCGCCTGGCAGGAAGCCCTGACCTCCGTTCCCGCCCAACGCGCGGTGCGGATCGCCCGCGAGTTCGCCGACACCGCCGAGGCCAGCGGCGGCCGTTCGATGATCGTGTTGGGAGCCGGCACCAACCAGTGGTTCCACGGTGAGAATTCCTACCGTGCGTTCCTGGCCCTGCTACTGCTCACCGGCTGCCAGGGGGTCAACGGTGGTGGTTGGGCACACTACGTGGGTCAGGAGAAGTGCCGAACCCTCACCGGATGGGCCACGTTCGCGTCGGCGGCGGATTGGTCCAGGCCGCCGCGCTTCATGGCCGGAACCTCCTACTGGTACACGCACACCGACCAGTGGCGTTACGACACCTACCGAGCCGACGCCCTGATGTCGCCGTTGGGCCCTGGCAAGGTACGCGGACGGCACACCGCCGACCTGGTGGCGGACTCCGCCCGGATGGGCTGGATGCCCTCCTACCCGACCTTCGACCGCAACCCGATCGAGCTCGGCAGACAGGCCCTCGAAGAGGGCCTGGAACCGGCCGAGTACGTCGCCGACCAGCTCGCCGAGGGTAGGCTCCGGTTCGCGGTGGAGGACCCCGACGACCCGGCCAACTGGCCCCGGACCCTCCTGCTCTGGCGTTCCAACCTGTTCGGTTCCTCGGCCAAGGGCAACGAGTACTTCCTCAAACACCTGCTCGGTACCCACTCCAACCTCCAGGCGCGACCGGCCGGCCCCGAACACCGGCCCCAGGACGTGGCCTGGCGCGAGGACGTACCCGAGGGCAAGCTGGACCTGCTGGTCACACTGGACTTTCGGATGACCAGCTCCACACTGCTGTCGGACATCGTGCTGCCCGCCGCCACCTGGTACGAGAAACACGACCTGTCCACCACGGACATGCACCCCTACGTGCACGCCTTCAACCCGGCGATCGATCCACCCTGGCAGACCCGTACCGACTTCGACGCCTTCCACGCCCTGGCCAAGGTGTTCAGCGAACTGGCCGCCGACCACTTGGGGGAGGTCACCGACCTGGTGGCGGTGCCGCACCAGCACGACACCGCTGGAGAGTTGGCGCAACCGCACGGGGTGCCGCCGGACTGGAAGGCGACGGGGCGGCGCCCCGTCCCCGGAAAGACCATGCCGGGGATCGTCCCGGTCCGCCGTGACTACTCGGCCGTGGCCCAAAAACTCGCTGCCTTGGGGCCCCTCACCGAGGACGAGGGCCTCCCGGTCAAGGGGGTCTTTTTCACCCCGGACAAGGAGGTCGACTGGCTGCGCGCACGCAACGGAACCGTACGCGGTGGTGTCGCCGACGGGCGTCCCCGGCTGGACACCGACGTCAAGGTCTGCGAGATGATCCTGGCGTTGTCGGGCACCAGCAACGGGCGCCTGGCCGCCCAAGGATTCGAACGTCTGGCCGCGCGCACCGGCACCGACATGGACGAGCTCATCCACCACTCCACCGAACGCCGAGTGGTCTTCTCCGACACCCAGAAGGGACCCACCACGGTGGGCACCAGTCCGGAGTGGTCGGGCAAGGAGGCGTCGGATCGTCGCTACTCGCCCTTCACCATCAACCTCGAACACGACAAGCCCTGGCACACCCTCACCGGTCGCCAGCACTTCTACCTGGACCACGACTGGATGCACGAGTTCGGTGAGGCCCTACCGGTGTACCGGCCGCCGCTGGACGTGGCCCGCCTCTTCGGGGAACCGAGGCTCGGACCGACCGGACGGTTGGAGGTGGTGGTGCGTTACCTCACCCCGCACTCCAAGTGGTCGATCCACTCCGAGTACCAGGACAACCTGCTCATGCAGAGCCTGTCCAGGGGCGGCCCCACCATCTGGATGAGCGTGGCGGACGCCAAGGCCATCGAAGCCTCGGACAACGACTGGGTGGAGGCGGTCAACCGCAACGGTGTGGTGGCGGCGCGCCTGGTGGTCTCCCACCGGATGCCGACCGGAACGGTGTACATGTACCACGTTCAGGAACGCACCATCGACGTGCCCAAGACGGAGACCACCGGCAGGCACGGCGGAATCCACAACTCGCTCACCCGGCTGCTGGTCAAACCGACCCACCTCATCGGCGGATACGCCCAGTTCTCCTACGCCTTCAACTACCTCGGCCCGACGGGAAACCAGCGCGACGAGGTCACGGTCGTGCGCAAGCGGACCACGGAGGTGCGTTACCGATGACGGACACCGAACCGAACCGGTCGGTGGGGGCGACGGCCGCCGGAGAAGGGGCGGGGAGACGACCGATCGGCCGGGTCATGGCGCAGGTCGCCATGGTGATGAACCTGGACAAGTGCATCGGCTGTCACACCTGTTCGGTCACCTGCAAACAGGCGTGGACCAATCGCGGCGGTGTCGAGTACGTCTGGTTCAACAACGTCGAGACCCGACCCGGCCAGGGGTATCCGCGTACCTACCAGGACCAGGAACGTTGGCGGGGCGGCTGGGTGCGCAAGCCCAACGGAAGACTGGTCCCGCGCGCCGGTGGGCGGCTCAAACGGTTGGCGACGATCTTCGCCAACCCGGTGATGCCCTCCATCCAGGACTACTACGAACCCTGGACCTACGACTACGAGACCCTGGTCAACGCGCCCCTGGGCGATGACTTCCCGGTCGCCACACCTCGCTCGGTGATCAGTGACGAGCCGATGAAGGTGGAGTGGAGCGCCAACTGGGACGACAACCTGGGCGGCGGGCCCGAACTCGTCTCCCAGGATCCGATCCTGCGTCGACTCGGTGACGAGGTGAAGCTGTCCTTCGAGGACACCTTCATGTTCTACCTGCCGCGTATCTGTGAGCACTGCCTCAACCCGACCTGTGTGGCGGCCTGCCCCAGCGGAGCCCTCTACAAGCGTGCGGAGGACGGCATCGTCCTGGTCGACCAGGACCGTTGCCGGGGCTGGCGCATGTGCGTGACCGGCTGCCCGTACAAGAAGGTCTACTTCAACCACAAGACGGGCAAGGCCGAGAAGTGCACCTTCTGCTACCCGCGCGTCGAGGTGGGGATGCCCACCATCTGTTCCGAGACCTGTGTGGGGCGGTTGCGCTACCTGGGGGTGGTCCTCTACGACGCCGAACGGGTCGCCGAGGCCGCTTCGGTGGAGGACGAGAAGGACCTCTACGAGGCGCAGTTGGAGGTCTTCCTCGATCCCACCGATCCCCGGGTGCGCGCCGCCGCTCGCCGCGACGGTATCCCGGATCGCTGGGTGGACTCCGCGGAGCGCTCGCCCATCTACGCTCTGGCCAAGCGTTTCCGGGTGGCGTTGCCACTGCACCCGGAGTACCGCACGATGCCGATGGTCTGGTACATCCCGCCACTGTCACCGGTGGTGGACACCCTCACCCGGACCGGGCACGACGGTGAGGAGGCGGGAAACCTCTTCGGTGCGATCGACGCGCTACGCATCCCGATCGAGTACCTCGCCGAACTGTTCACCGCGGGGGACACGGCTCCGGTCGACCTGGTTCTGCGCCGACTCGCCGCCATGCGCTCCTACATGCGACGGATCAACCTCGGTCAGGAACGTGACGAGTCCATCGCCTCCGCCGTCGGAATGACCGGTACCCAGATCGAGGACATGTACCGGCTCTTGGCCCTGGCCAAGTACGACGAACGCTACGTCATACCCACCGCCTACGGGGTGGACGAGGCCGATCGCGGAGTCATCGAGGAGATCGGATGCAGCCTGGACTTCGAGGGCGGTCCCGGTATGGGCGGGGTGGGCGAGGTGCCCTTCGGTGAGGCCTCGGGTCGCCCGAACGAGGCGACGGTGGAGAACTACCAGGCATTGCGGGACAGGCAGACCAGTGACCACCGACAGGCGGCCACCGACGGCCGCGTGAACCTGCTGAATTGGGACGGTAACGGACGCCCTGATGGTCTCTTCCCGCCCCGAGGACGCGACGGTACCGAAACCGAACGGGGCGAGGGCCCCGGATCCACCTGAGGGGGCCGATCATGAGTGCCACCACCGACGGTACGAACAGTGACGACGGGGTCCGATCCAGGACGGGTTGGCTCGGTGCCGACCGTGCGGCACGCCGAACCCACGTCAAGGCGGTGACCCACCAGGCCGCGTCGGTCCTGCTCGGTTATCCGGATCAGGACTTCTTCGAGCGCCTTCCACTGGCGGGTCGCGC
>NZ_ANBD01000044.1:0-88790 GCF_000341005.1 Nocardiopsis alkaliphila YIM 80379
TGGCGTTCTGTGAACACGCCTCCAGCACACCGGAACTCGAACTGTCCGCGCACTACGTGGACGTGTTCGATCTGCGCCGGCGTCGGGCGTTGCACATGACCTACTACACCGACGGCGACACCCGACGCCGAGGTCACGCACTGGCCGAGATCAAACGGGTCTACGCCCAGAGCGGTTGGCGGGTCCACACCCGTGAACTGCCCGACCACCTGGCCGTGATGTTGGAGTTCACCGCGCGGGGCGACGCCGAGGCCGGACAGGAACTCCTGGTGAACCACCGGGCCGGACTCGACCTGTTGGCCGAGGCGTTGCGCGAGTACGGAACGCCCTACACCCGTGTGGTCGACGCGGTCCGGTACACGCTCCCGGCGCCTCGCCGCGCCGATGAGGAGCGGATGCGCAGACTGGCGAAGGAGGGCCCGCCCGCGGAGGACGTGGGAATGGAGCCCTACGGGGCGCGTCCACGGGTCCCGCTGCCGTTGACGGACGTGAGCAGGAGGGACCGGTGAACGGGGACGGCACGGTGGATCTGTTGTTGTGGGGTGTGGTGCCCTACGTGGTGCTGGTGCTCGTGGTGGGCGGTCTGATCTGGCGATATCGCTATGACCGGTTCGGTTGGACCACGCGTTCCTCGGAACTGTACGAGTCCCGATTGCTGCGGATCGGCAGCCCACTGTTCCATTTCGGGCTGCTGGTGGTGATCGTGGGACACGTGGTGGGGCTGTTGATTCCGGGCAGCTGGACTCGCGCCCTGGGGGTCTCGGACACGCTCTACCACGTGAGCGCACTGACGCTCGGTGTCATCGCGGGCTTTTGCACACTGGTGGGCATCGCCCTGTTGGTCTGGCGCAGGCGCACCACCGGCCCGGTGTTCAGCGCCACCACACGTAACGACAAGCTCATGTACCTGGTCCTGGTGTCGGCGATCGTGACCGGTCTGGGGATGACCGTGTACTTCGCGGGCGTGGAGCTCGCCGGAGGGCACACCGGTGACTATCGGGAGACGGTGTCGCCATGGTTCCGTTCGATCTGGATCCTGCGCCCCGACGTGGCCGCCATGTCCGCCGCCGAGGCTCCCTACAAGTTGCACGCGCTCATGGGACTGGGGCTGTTCGCGTTGTTGCCGTTCACCCGGTTGGTGCACGCGTTCAGCGCGCCGATCGGCTACCTGTTCCGCCCCTACGTCGTCTACCGCACCCGCGACCCGCAACCGGCCGGTGCCGGTCAGGCCACACGGATCATCCGCCGCGGCTGGTGATCCGAACGTGGCCCTGCCTCGCGGGGCCGACCGACGACCTTCGGAGTGTCCATGGATCCCTTCCCGACGTTCCCACTCCAGGAGTGGAACGACACCAAGCAGACCCTTCATCGTTTCGAGCAGATCGTGGGCAAGACGCGCTTGCGGCACAGCCCTCGCCGTAACCACTGGTGGAACGTGCCCTTCCACCTGACCGGCACCGGGATCACCTCACGGCCGATGGGATCGCTGAACGAGGACTCCGTCTTCACCGTGGACTTCGATTTCGTCCGTCACCGACTCGTCGCGAGCAACCTGCGCGGGGACGTCGTCTCTTTTCCCCTCCAAGGGCACAGCGTCTCTTCGTTCCATCTGCGCTTCCAGTCGGCGATGGAGGCTCTCGGGGTGGACGGTGCCATCGTGCGGGCGAGTCCGTTCGACCTGCCCGACGCCGGGCGCCCCTTCGTGGACGATCATGAGCACGCCACCTACGTGCCCGAGCACGCCACGAAGTACTGGCGGATCCTGAGCCGGATCAACCTGCTGCTGGAGGAGTTCGCCGCGGGGTTCTCCGGCAAGACCAGCCCGGTGCACCACTTTTGGCACACCTTCGACATCGCGCTCACCCGGTTCTCGCAGCGTCCCGTCCACCAGCCGAAGGAGGCGGGTGGCGTGGTGCGGGAGGCGTACTCGCGCGAAGTGGTGAGCTTCGGTTTCTGGTTCGGTGACGACGAGGTTCCCGAACCCTGTTTCTACGCTTACGCCGCACCCGAGCCGGAGGGCCTCATCGAAGAGCCGCTGAACCCGGCCTCGGCCCGGTGGGCGTCCAGCGGTAGCGGACACCTGGCGCTGTTGCGTTACGCGGACGCGCGTGAGCGGCCTGATCCGTACGCGGCCGTTCTGGAGTTCTGGGAGAGCGCCTACCAGGCGGGGGCGAACCGGCTCGGCTGGGACGTCGAGGCCTTGGCCTGCCCCGGCGGGATCACCGACCCCCACCTGGCCGGGCGCCGACCTCGGGCGTGAGGTCTTCTTCGGGGCCGGCCGGAGGTACGACCGCACCTATCCGGACCTCCCCATGTGTGAACGCGCGAGGGGTGTGGGAACGTGTCCTCTGTGGGACCCACCACGCGCGCACCACGTGCGCGACAGACGCACGAAGTTGGGGTAGTGGCATGGAAATGACCGTTGTCGACGTGCCGGAACGGTCGAGGTACGAGGTGAGCGCGGACGGTGAGGTGATCGGTTTCTCCGCCTACCACCTGATCGCCGAGGGGGTCTTGGCCCTTCCCCACGTGGAGGTGGAACCGGCCTTCGAGGGCCAGGGCGTGGCCAGCGAACTCATGCGCCGATCCCTGGACCACATCCGGGAGCGACACCTGAAGGTCGTGCCGATCTGCCCGTTCGCCCGAGCCTTCCTCGAGAAGAACCCGGACTACGCGGATCTCGTGCACGAGGGATGAGTCCGGGTGAGAGCGCGGCACGCCCCTGGCCCCAGGCGATAACGAAACCATGAACATCCGGTGGCTCAGCGCCACCAGGGGTGTTTTGTCCCACTATGTGGGCATGGGGTTCCGGTTGACTTCTTGGAGCTAAGGAGCCCCACCGCGTGATATCCGCAGACCAAGCCCCCACCATCGACGCCCGACTCACCGAAATGATCGGCGCGTTCAACGACGAGGTCCTCTGGGCCTGGATCCTCATCCCCCTCCTGGTCGGGGTGAGCCTCTACATCACCATCAAGACCGGTCTCGTGCAGTTCCGGATGTTTCCGGAGATGTTCCGGGTGCTCAGGAGCAAGCCGGAGATCGCACCCGACGGCAAGAAGGCCGTCTCCTCCCTCCAGGCGTTCTTCATCTCCGCTGCGGCCCGGATCGGCACCGGCAACATCATCGGTGTCTCCATCGCCATCTCCCTCGGTGGCCCCGGTGCGGTCTTTTGGATGTGGGTGATGGCGCTCGTGGTGTGCGCCGCGAGTTTCGTGGAGGCCACGCTCGCCCAGCTCTACAAGGTGCACGACCCCGCCGGGTACCGGGGTGGCCCCGCGTACTACATCGAGCGAGGACTGGGTCAGCGCTGGTTGGCCATCATGTTCGCGGTCGTCCTCCTCATCACCTTCCCGATGGTGTTCAACGCGGTGCAGAGCAACACCATCACCAACACGCTCGCCAACTCGGCCGGGGAACTGGGCTTTGAGAGCGACCTGATGTTCTCCGCGGCTATCGGTGTCCTACTCGTCACTCTCACCGGCCTGGTGATCTTCGGTGGTGTCCGTCGGATCGCGCACACCGCGCAGGCGCTCATTCCCGCCTTCGCCTCCCTTTACGTGGTCATCGGCCTCATCGTCATGGCGATGAACTGGGAGCTGGTGCCCGGTATGTTCATGTCGATCATCGAGAACGCCTTCGGCCTGGGTGAGTTCGCCGCCGCCGCGCTGGGTGTGGTCATCATCCAGGGCGTGCGCCGAGGCATGTTCTCCAACGAGGCGGGTCTGGGTTCGGCGCCCAACGCGGCGGCCAGCGCCTCGGTCACCCACCCGGTCAAGCAAGGGCTGGTGCAGAGCCTGGGCGTCTACCTGGACACCCTCGTGGTCTGTTCGGTGACCGCCTTCATCGTCCTGCTCGGTCAGCAGGGCATCGCCGACGGCGCCTTGGAGGGCGACCTGACCCAGATGGCCCTGATGTCCCTACTGGGCCCGTGGGCGCTGCACCTGATGACGCTCATCATCTTCCTGGTGGCCTTCACCTCGGTGCTCGGCAACTACTACTACGGCGAGTCCAACATCGAATACCTGGGCGCGAGAGGGAAGGTGCTGTTCGGGTACAAGGTGGTCTTCCTCGTGGCGACCTTCCTGGGCTGCCTGGGGTCGATCGACCTGATCTGGACCCTGGCCGACACCACCATGGGTCTGATGGCGCTGCTCAACCTGATCGCCATCGCCCCGCTGACGGTGGTCGCCTGTCGTCTGTTGAAGGACTACAACGAGCAGCGCAGCCAGGGGATCGACCCGGTGTTCACCCGAGACCGCCTACCCGATGTGCGCGGCGTGGAGTGCTGGGCTCCGGAGGAGGAGATGAAGGTCCGGGACCGCGAGGCCACGAAGACCTGATCGACCCTCGGTCCGATGTGGGGCGCGTCCGCGGTGGCCGGACGCGCCCCACGGCGTTTCGGTTGACACTCGATTCACCCAAAAATGCGCACAAACCCCTAAGGCTAGGAGTTTTCGGGCATCTGTGTTCTTTCGGCCACAGCGAATCATCGCTAGTGTGCTTCATCACAGTTGTGGCGGTCAGAGTTGTGCCTCGCGAGGGAGTCCGATGTCCATCGTCTCAATCGAGCCCGCCACCGCCGAGCGGTGGAACGACCTGGAGAACCTGTTCGGGCCGACCGGAGCGTACGGGCACTGCTGGTGCACGTTCTTCCGGAGAAGAGCCAAGGACCACACGGCGAGTGTTTCCTGTGAGCGGTCCATGCGCGGTCTGGACAACAAGGAGGAGTTGCGGCGGCTCACTCTGGATGGGCGGGTGCCCGGTCTGCTCGCCTACGACGCCGACGGTCCCTGTGGCTGGGTGTCCGTGGCGCCCAGAGAGGACTTCATCCGGCTGTCCCGGTCGCGGACCCTGCGTCCGGCCGACCCCGGGGAACCGGGAGTATGGTCCCTGGTCTGCTTCTGGCTGCCGCCGCGCCGCCGGCGGCGCGGGTTGGGTACCAGGCTGCTGGACGGCGCCATCGAATACGCACGCGCCAACGGGGCGCGGATCCTGGAGGCATATCCGGTCGACACCGTGGGTGGACGCGCCCCCAGCGCCGAGGTCTACACCGGGACGGTGGAGATGTTCCGACGCTCCGGGTTCACCCTGGCCCCGCATCATCTGAGTGAACGTGTGGTGGCCCGGCTGGAGTTGAAGGCCGAATGATCCTGCCCCTGGGGGCCTTCGCCGACGCCTTGGCCCGAACGAGATGACCCTGGCCCCCACAAGCGCGAACATGTGACGGGTGTGCGTCAGGCCCCCGGGGATCGGATGACGGGTCGTCCGCTCGCCCCGGGGGCCTGCTCTGTCATGGTGGGGGTTTTGCCTTTCCTTGATACCCCCCTGGGGTAATCTGGCCAGGTGCAGGTCGGCGAGAAGGTTGGGTGGCGTTTGACGTCAATATACCCCAAGGGGGTATATTGTTTCTTGTAGGAACAGATCCGTGAACGCGCGGAAGAACGCACGAGGAGGCACCGATGGACAGCACCGCCGTCTACACCGTCGAGGGCATGAGCTGCGGACACTGCGTCGACTCGGTCACCGAGGAGGTCGGAGCGGTCGCCGGGGTCACCGCCGTCGAGGTCGACCTGGAGAGCAAGAAGGTGACCGTCACCGGCGAGGGTGAGATCGACGACACGGCCGTGCGCGCCGCGATCGACGAGGCCGGCTACGAGGTGGTGGCCTGACATGGGAGTGACCACGAAACTCGGGCTCTACGCCGCCGGTCTCGTGGTCGTGTTCGCCGCGGCGTTCGGGGTGGGATCCATGATCGGCCCCGTTCTGCCGAAGGAGGACGGCCATGGGCAGAGCGTGGAGCGCTCATCCGAGGACACCCGGGACCAGCACGACGTCGAGGAAGACTGACCCCACCTGGAGCGGCATATGAGTAGCAGCAGGACGGCGTCCGCCGACACCGCACCGGTCGAACTGGCCATCGGTGGGATGACTTGTGCGGCCTGCGCCAACCGGGTGGAGAAACGGCTCAACAAGATGGAGGGCGTCACAGCCACCGTCAACTTCGCCACCGAGAAGGCCAGGGTCGCCTTCGAGGGGGAAGCCGTCCCGGTGGAGGACCTGGTCGCCCAGATCGAGAAGGCCGGCTACACCGCCACGGCGCCCGGCCCCGAACCGGAGGAGGCCACCCGGACGGTGGAGGACGACCCCACACGGGCGCTGTGGAACCGTGCGCTGGTCTCCATGCTGCTGTCCGCACCGGTCATCCTCCTGGCGATGGCCCCCGCCCTTCAGTTCACGTACTGGCAGTGGGCCTCCCTCACCCTGGCCGCCCCCGTGGTGGTCTGGGGCGCCCGGCCCTTCCACGTGGCCGCCTGGAAGAACCTCAAACTGGGCACCGCCACGATGGACACCCTCGTCTCCCTGGGTGTCACCGCGGCCTTCCTATGGTCCCTGTACGCCCTGTTCCTCGGCACCGCCGGGGTCCCGGGCATGACCCACCCCTTCGAGTTCACCATCACCCGTACCGATGGGGCGGCCAACATCTACCTGGAGGTCGCCGCCGGCGTCACCTCCTTCATCCTCCTCGGTAAGTACTTCGAGGCGCGCGCCAAGCGGCGCGCCGGAGACGCCCTACGCTCCCTGCTGGAGTTGGGGGCCAAGGAAGTCGCCGTGCTGCGGGGCGAGGGCGCCTCGGCGCGCGAGGAACTCGTCCCGGTCGACAGGCTCGTCGTCGGTGACCGCTTCGTGGTCCGCCCCGGCGAGAAGATCGCCACCGACGGCCAGGTGGAGGAAGGTACCTCGGCCGTCGACATGAGCATGCTCACCGGCGAGTCCGTGCCGGTCGAGGTCGAACCCGGCTCCGCCGTCGTGGGCGCCACCGTCAACGCGGGCGGACGCCTGGTCGTACGGGCCTCGCGGGTGGGTTCGAACACCCAACTCGCGCAGATGGCGCGACTGGTCGAGGAAGCCCAGAACGGTAAGGCCGCCGTGCAGCGCCTGGCGGACCGGGTCTCCGGCGTGTTCGTTCCGGTGGCCATCATGATCGCGGTCGGCGCCTTGGGCTTTTGGCTCGGCACCGGTGGCTCCGCCGGGGCCGCCTTCACCGCCGCGGTGGCCGTTCTCATCATCGCCTGCCCCTGCGCGCTGGGCCTGGCCACTCCGATGGCCCTCATGGTGGGCACCGGGCGTGGTGCCCAGATGGGCATCCTGATCAAGGGTCCGGAGATGCTGGAGAGCACCCGCCGGGTGGACACCATCGTGCTGGACAAGACCGGTACGGTGACCACCGGCAAGATGGCCCTGGCCGGGGTGACCGTCGCCGAGGGCGAGGACGAATCCGAGGTGCTGCGCAGGGCGGGTGCCCTGGAAGGCGCCTCCGAACACCCCATCGCCCGTGCGATCGCCACCGGCGCCGCCGTGCGCGTGGGCGAACTGCCCACACCCGAGGACTTCGTCAACGTCGAGGGGCGCGGCGTCCAGGGTGTGGTGGACGATCACACGGTCCTGGTCGGTCGGCCCGCGTTCCTGACGGAGCGGTTCCGGTACCTGCCCGAGGAGTTGGAACAGGCCCTGAAGGAGGCCGAATCCGAGGGACGCACCGCCGTGACGGTGGGTTGGGACGGCCGGGTCCGGGGCGTGCTGGTGGTGTCCGACACGGTCAAGCCCACCAGCGCCGAAGCGATCCGCCGGTTCCGCGAGCTGGGCCTGACCCCGATCCTGCTGACCGGTGACAACGCCGCGGTGGCCCGCGCCGTCGCCGATGAGGTGGGCATCGAGGAGGTCGTCTCCGAGGTGATGCCCGAGGACAAGGTCGCGATGGTCTCCCGGTTGCAGTCCGAGGGAAGGACCGTGGCGATGGTCGGTGACGGGGTCAACGACGCCGCCGCCCTGGCCCAGGCCGACCTGGGCCTGTCCATGGGCACCGGCACGGACGTGGCCATCGAGGCCGGCGACCTGACCCTGGTCCGAGGGGACCTGCGGGCCGCCGTCGACGCGGTACGACTGTCCCGACGGACCCTGGCCACCATCAAGGGCAACCTGTTCTGGGCGTTCGCCTACAACACGGCCGCCCTCCCGCTGGCCGCGGCCGGCCTGCTCAATCCGATGCTCGCGGGCGCGGCGATGGCCCTCTCCAGCGTCTTCGTGGTGAGCAACAGCCAGCGGCTTCGGCGTTTTCGGTCGTTGAGCGACCACACGGGGGCGGAAGGGGACCGGGTTCCACGGGATGGCTGACTGTGGCCAGGGTCTCGCCGGCGAAACGGGCGGCCGCTAAGGTTTGCGCGGAGCTTCAACACCATGACGTTCCACGGCGAACCGTGCGGCCCGCTCGTGCCCTGAACCCGCAGTGACCCCCTCACCAATGGTCCACGACCGCTCGGACGCACCACTGCCCACCCCCTCAGAGCAGAGGTCCCTCTCGTGACATCTGGATGCCCCCGAGCCAAGCTGTACCAAGACGAACCCCATCCGGACCCCTACGCCGTCTACGCCAAGATGCGCGCCGAACACGGACCGGTCGTGCCGGTGGAACTGGAACCCGGTGTGCACGGGTGGCTGGTCACCGACTACGCGACCCTCATCTCCTGGTCCAGGGACGAGACGACGTTCGGCCACGACGCGCGTCTATGGAAGGACTACCGGGAAGGGCGCGTCAACGCCGACGCGGCCGTGCTCCCCATGATGGCCCCGCGCAGCAACGCGCTCTTCACCGACGGCAGCGAGCATCAGCGCTACCGCAGAGCGATCACCGACAGCCTCGGTTCCATCGGCCACGAGCGGCTCACCGAGGTCACCGAACGGTACGCGAACGGACTCATCGACGAGTTCTGTGAGCGGGGCACGGCCGACGCCCTCAACGAGTACGCGCGGATGCTGCCGCTGCTGGTCATCAACGACCTGTTCGGCTTCGACCGCGACCAAGGTGTCCGTTTCGTCGAAGCCATGCGCAACCTTTGGTTGGGTATCGACGCCGAACGCTCCAACGCCGAGGCCGAGCGCGCCCTGTCCGAGGTGGTCACCGCCAAGCACCGCGCACCCGGCGACGACGTCACCACGAAGCTGATCCAGCACCGCGCCGCGCTCAGCGACGAGGAGGTGATCATGCAACTCCTCCTGTTGGTGGCCGCGGCCAACGAACCGACCGCCAACCTCATCAACTCGGGTGTGCGGGCGCTCATCGCCGACCCCAACCGCGCGAGTGATCAGGCTCCCTCACCGACCGTCCTGGCCGACACCGTGGATCGCGTCCTGTGGCGGGGGCCGCNAGGGTGGACGTCCCCCTCGGCGGTGGTCGGGTCATCGAGGCGGGTTCGCCCATTCTGTTGGGCTTCGCCGCGGCCAACCGGTTCTTCGTCGAGGAGAACGCCGAGGAGATGGTGGAGTCGGGTAGCCGTGCCCACGTGGCCTGGGGCGCCGGTTCGCACCGATGCCCGGCACGTGAGGAGGCGGTCACGATGACGATCATCGCGTTGCGTACGCTCTTCGAACGACTCCCAGGATTGCGGCAGACGGTTCCTTCGGAGGAACTTCGGTGGCAACTGTCCGCCCTGTCCTGGGTCCCCGTCCAGCTTCCGATCCAGTTCACTCCACAACCCCCTGTCACCCCCCGAGCCCCCGCGGAAGGAACACCTTGGAACGAATCCGACTCGCCCCCGGAAACCTCAGAGCCCAAGCGGCCCACCTCCGGGAAATCGCCCCTGTCGTCCCTGTCGAGCTTCCTGGTGAGGTTGATGCGTGGGTCGTGACCACCCACCAGGCGGTCACCGAGGCCCTGGCGGATCAACGAATCCAGAAGAACAAGAAACATTGGAAGGCCTTCAACGCCGGGGAGATCCCCGCGGACTGGCCGCTGATCTCCTGGATTATCAACGAGAACATGCTGTCCAAGGACGGCGAAGACCACACCCGGCTGCGCAGGCTGGTGTCCAAGGCGTTCACGCCGCGTCGGGTCGAGAAGCTGAAACCGACCGTCGTGGGCATCGTCGACTCCCTGCTCGACGACCTGGAGCGTGCGGCGACCGAGTCCGAGGACGGGGTCGTGGACCTCAAGGCCCTGGTGGCCCAGCCCTTGCCGCTCACGGTGATCAGCGACCTGTTCGGGGTCGATGAACGGACCAGACCCGAACTGCACCGGCTGGTCGGTGTCTTCTTCGACCAGAGCGTCACCCCCGAAGAGGCGATGGGGACCTTCTTCGAGATGTGGGCGGTCCTCACCGACCTGGTCGCGACCAAGCGGGCCGAGCCCGGTGACGACCTCACCACGGCCCTCATCGCGGCCCGGGACGAGGAGGACAAGCTCACCGAGGACGAACTCATCTGGAACCTGGTGCTGTTCATCAGCGCCGGCTACGAGACCACGATGAACCTCATCACCAACGCGGTGCGCGCCCTGGTCGCTCATCGTGACCAGCTCGACCTGATCATGAGGGGCGAGGTCGAGTGGTCCAAGGCGATCGAGGAGGTACTGCGTTGGGACGGCCCGGGTGAGTACGTGCCGATGCGCTACACCACTGAGGACATGAGTCTGGCGGGTGTCGACCTCCCCGCCGGAGAACCGCTCCTGCTCGGCTACGGTTCGGCCGGTCGGGACGAGGAACGCTACGGGCCCACCGCCGGGGAGTTCGACGTCACCCGGCAGGACTCCTCACACCTGACCTTCTCCCATGGTCGGCACTACTGCCTGGGCGCCAACCTGGCCCGTATGGAGGTCAACGAGGTCCTGCCGCGTCTGTTCGAACGCTTCCCCGAACTCGACGTGACGGTGGAGGACACGGAGCTGAGCGCCTCTCCCTCCATCATCGCGTCCGGGGTCGAGACCCTACCGGTACGCCTGAAGGGCTGAGCCCTTTCGGGACACGCCCGGTTTTCACGCTCCCGCCGAGAGCCACCGCGACGGATCTCGGCGGGATCCTCGCATTTCACGGGTGTTCTGGGCGGTCCTGTCACTGTATGGGGACAATGTTCGCACCTCAGTGGGGGCACCGAGAGGGGTCGGTGACTCCTAGACTCATCATGGCCCCCCACATCGCCCAGCCCCTGATCACGCACTTGCCCTTCCCTCCGAACGGGCTCTCCCGAGATTGCGCACATATGAACAGTTCGGAAGCCGAATCCGGTCGCGTCCTGGTCGACCGCTACCGCCTGGACGAGGTCATCGGCGTGGGCGGCATGGGCCGGGTCTGGAGAGGCACGGACACCCTGCTCGACCGCCCCGTGGCGGTCAAGGAGTTGACCACTCCCCCCAACCTGCCCGCGCACGAGGTCGACGTCCTGCGAACCCGGATGATCCGTGAGGCCCGCAGCGCCGCCCAGCTCAGTCACCCGGCCATCATCACGGTGTTCGACGTGGCCGAGGAGGATGGCCGCCCGTGGATCGTCATGGAACTGGTCGCGGGCCCCTCGCTGGGTGATCTCATCCGTGGGGAAGGGGCCATCTCGGTGCGGCGGGCCGCGGACATAGGGGAGCAGATGGCCGCCGGGCTGGCCGAAGCGCACGAGCGTGGCATCGTGCACCGCGACATCAAACCCGGCAACGTGCTCATCGCGGGCAACGACCGGGCGGTCCTCACCGACTTCGGTATCGCCCACCTGGACGGCTCCACCCACCTGACCAGCACGGGACTGCTCATCGGCTCTCCGAGCTACCTGGCTCCGGAGATCGCGCACGGGCGCTCGGCCACACCCGCCTCGGACATGTGGGCCCTGGGCATCACCCTCTACCAAGCCGTAGAGGGCTCCCTGCCCTTCGACCGGCCCACCCCGATGGCCACGCTGACGGCCATCGTCACCCAAGACCTGCCCGAGGCACCGAACGCCGGTGCGCTCCGCCCCGTCCTGGAGGCCCTGACCGAGAAACGGCCCGAGGACCGCCCCTCGGTTCGTGAGGTCCGCGCCTTGTTGCGCGAGGTCCGCGACGCCGAACAGGACGCGCGGTCGGCGGCCACCGCCGTGGCACCGGTCTCGCCACCGGAGGCCGAGGACACGCCCTCGAAGTCCCCCGAGGCCGCCGAGGAGGCGAATCGGAGGCCGGTGGCCGATGGGGGCACGGCGGACCGCGCGGTCCACGCCGCCGCGCCCGACCAGGACGCGCCGTCCTCGCCGACGGCCACGCCCCAAAACACCCGTGGGGGCGGGAGAAAGACGCCCGTACGCTCCCTTCTGGTGGTGGCGGCCGTTTTCGTCCTGCTGCTCGGGGCGGCGGTCACCACCGTCTTCGTCAGCGCGAATCGGCCCGGGGAGATCGCCGCGACCGGAGGAGGAACCGCTGAGGGAGAGGCCACCGAATCCGACGAACCCCAGGAAGCCGCGATCGATGCCGAAGGCGAGGAGGAAGCCGAGGGGCAGGACGTGGAGACCTCGGGAGAGGCCTCGGAGGAACCCGAGGAAGACGACGAGTGGGACTTCCTCACCCGCCACGAGGACTCCAGTGGTTTCGCCGTGGACGTTCCCCAGGACTGGAACCTCGACCGCGATGGGCACATGGTCTACTTCCGCAACCCCGACGGTGGGTACCTGCTCGTCGACCAGACCGACAACCCCAATCCGGACGCCGGAGACGACTGGCGTGACTTCGAACCCCGCGCCAAGGGCAACTTCTCCGGCTACTCGCTGATCGGGATCGAGGACGTGGAGGCGGATTGGGCCGAGGACTACGTCAGCGCCGCCGACTGGGAGTTCACCTTCAACGGACGCAACGGAAAGATGCACGCGATCAACCGTGGCTTCCACACCGAGAACAAGGGATACGCGCTGTTCCTGGTCAGCCCCCAGGACGCGAACATCAACCACGCGCTCCTCGACCGGATCTCGGAGTCCTTCGAGCCCGCCGACTGAGCGGCGCGGCGTCGCGAATCCTGCTGCTCAGGCGTGATCGTCGTCGAGGAGTTCGGCGTCGTGCACGAGCAGAGCGATCTGCACCCGATTGTTCAGGGCGAGCTTGGTGAGGATGCTGGACACGTGCGTCTTCACCGTTGGCACGCTCAGGAACAATCGGGCGGCGATGTCGGCGTTGGAACGACCCTCGCCGACGGCCACCGCCACGTCGGTCTCCCGGGCGTTGAGCACGGCCAGGCGTCGCCGGGCCCGATCGGCCCGTTCGCTGTGGTCGGTGTGGGCCACCCGATCCATCAGGCGACGTGTCACGCTCGGGGACAGTACGGGCAGCCCCCGCGCCACCCGGCGGACCGATTCGACGATCTCCTCGGGCGGGGTGTCCTTGAGCAGGAACCCCGCGGCCCCCGCGCGCAGGGCCCGCAGCACGTGTTCGTCCGCGTCGAAGGTGGTGAGTACCAGTACCTGGGGCGGATCCGGCAACGCCCGCAACGTTTCGGTGGCGGTCAGTCCGTCCACGGTGGGCATCCGGATGTCCATCAACACCACGTCGGGAGAGTGCCGTTCCACCAGGTCCAAGACCTGGCTTCCATCCTCCGCCTCGGCCAGGACCCGCACGTCCGGGGCGCCCCCCATCATCATCACCAGGCCGACCCGCACCAAGGCGTCGTCGTCGACGATCACCACGCCGATCCGCCGATCGTCATCCCGCTCGCTCATGCCGACCACGGTAGCCATGCGGTGAGGCGCCAACCACCATCGTCGGTCGGTCCGTACTCCAACCTGCCCGAGGCCAACGACACTCGTTCGGCCAGACCGACCAGGCCCCGTCCCTCGCCCTTGGAGGGGGCCGTTCGGGGGTCGTCGCCGGTGGGCCCGTTGACGACCTCCACGGTGAGCCCCTCACCGGCGCCCCCGGACAGACGTATGGAGGTGTCGGCGCCGGGCGCGTGCTTGCGCGTGTTGGTCAGTGCCTCCTGGACGATTCGGTAGACGGTGCGTCCGGTCCGTTCCGGAACCGGTCCGAGGTATTCCTCGGCGCACTCCACACCGACCCCGGCGTCACGGGCCTCGGCGACCAGTTCCGCCAGGTCGGCCAAGGTGGGTTGTGGCAGCTCACCCACGGGCGCGCGCAGCACACCGATGACCTCGCGCAGATCCTGGAGGGCCTGATGCGCGCTCTCTCGGATCACCTTCGCCGAGCGGGCCACCTCCTCGGCCGGCGCCTCCGGCCGGTACTCCAACGCGCCCGCGTGCACGCTGAGCAGGGACAGTCGATGTCCGAGGACGTCATGGATCTCTCTGGCGATGGATTCGCGCACTTGGTGTTGGGCTTGCTCGGCCCGAAGTCGCGCCTCGGCCTCGGCGTGCACGGCCCGCTCCCGCAGGGAGGCGAACAGTTGGCGTCGGTGTTGCACGGAGATGCCCCACCCGGCGACCGCGCCCTGGAAGACCGCGCTGAGCAGGAACATCACCAAGAACGGCGCGTGGGGCTCGGGGTGCAGGACCACGTTGACCAAGGAGGCCAAAAAGCTCAGCCCCAGAACGCACAGGCCGACCTTGGGCGGACGGTGCACGCACAGGGAGAACAGGGCGGCGAGCATGGCCCCGCCCACCAGGGGGAAGAAAGCCGACAGCACGACCAGCGTCACCGCGATCCCGAACGGCCACCGGCGCCGCCACCACAGCGCCGCGCAACCGGCCAGGGCGATCAGCTGGTCGGCGATGGTGAACAGTTCCGGTTTCGGTGGGGGAGGTGGGTCCCCCGGGACGGAGATCGCTCCCAGCAACCCGAACCCCAGGGCGATCACGAACATCAGGGAATCCACGACCCAGTCGCGCGCGCTGCGTCGATACGGCTGCCGGGGCGAGGTCGTGTCGTTCATCGACGGATTCTACGAGCGGCCGGCCGTCCCAGGAACGGCACGCGAGGGACGCGGTACCGAAGGTGGTCGGGTCCATACTTTGGTCGAACACCGTGAATGGGTCGTGGACCTTGGTTCCTCGATCGGGTGCCGTCGGCCGATCCGCCGAAAGCGGGCGGCGCCCTAGGTTCGACGTATGCGCAAGGTGATTCAGGGAGTGGGAGCCCTCCTCGTCCTCATGGGGATCAGCGGGGCCATCGACCATTTGTGGACCCAGCCGGTCCTGGGCATCGTGCTCAATGCCTTCGACCGGCTCGTGGTGGCGCACGTTCCGTTACTCCAGGAGAACGCCGTCCTGGCCAACCTGGGTCTGGCCGCCTGCGGTGTCGTGCTGGTGGGCATCGCGGAGGCGCTTCCACGTGCCCGAAACCGTCCCTAGCCGTCCTTGAGCCCTCCGGGTGCGTCGTTGTGTTCCCCGCCCACCCCGGAGAGTGGGTAGCGTCGGTGCTCGGAGCACCCACTCGGGAACCTGGGGGAACACCCGATGAGCACACTGGTCACCGGCGCCACCGGACAGGTGGGCCGACGTGTCCTGACCGAACTGCGCACACGCGGCCTGTCCGCCGTGGGCGCCTCCCGGAGCGGAGAAAGACGCCTGGACTGGACGGACACCAGTAGCTGGAAACCGGCATTGGAGGGTGTGCGGAGTCTGTTCGTCACGGTTCCCATGGCCAGTGGGCTCACCGAGAGGGCGGGGGCCTTCCTCGAATCGGCGGCCGACTCGGGGGTGGGCACCGCCGTGCTCGCCACCGCCATGGGCGCGGAGAACGGCCCCCCGGACTCCGAGCAACGATTCCTGGAGTCACGGGTCCGGGAGTCGTTCGACCGTTGGACCATCGTGCGACCCAACTGGTTCGACCAGGACTTCACCGAAGGTCTCTTCGCCCGACTGGCCCGCTCCCGCAACGGGCGGCTGGAGCTACCGGTACCCAAGCGCTCCGCGGTGAGTTTCGTGGACGCGCGGGACGTCACCGACACCATCGTCGCCGCCTTGATCGACGAGCGACACCACGAACACGAGTACACGCTCACCGGCCCCGCTCCGGTCACCTTTCGCGAGATGGTGCGGATGACCAAGGGCACGGACAGCCCGGTGTGGCGCTACAAGAAGGTGGACGAGGCGGGCTTCTACTTCCGCGCCACCGACATGGGCCTGTCGGACCGGTACGTGGACACCCTCAACGAACGCTTCCGCGCCATCGCGAACGGTCAGGCCGCCAAGGTCACCGAGGACGTTCGCCGTGCCCTGGGGCGCGATCCCGTCCCGATGGCCAAGTTCGTTCGCGAGGCCGTCATCTGAGGCCTTTCGGCCACGGCGGAGCCCCGGACGGTCGAGAGCGCCTCCGGGGCTCGGGTACGGGTCGCGCCGGGTCCT
This sequence comes from Nocardiopsis alkaliphila YIM 80379, assembly GCF_000341005.1. GTDB lineage: Bacteria > Actinomycetota > Actinomycetes > Streptosporangiales > Streptosporangiaceae > Nocardiopsis > Nocardiopsis alkaliphila. The sequence goes on from NZ_ANBD01000044.1 coordinate 16,072, forward strand.
ACTTCAGCAGCCGGCGGGCCATGACCATGCGCCGGCTCCGGTTGGTGCCCTCCTAGCTTCGGGTGTTGTGCCCAAGTGGTCCGAGGCGACCTGGGTGGACCCGTGGAGTTCTTGTGATGGCAGGGGAGGGGCCTTCCTTCGGTGCCCGGTGTTTCTCACGGTTGTTCGGCCTTCGACGGAACACCCTCACCGGCTACCCGGATATGTGGTCGAGTACCGAAACGTCTGCGGGTGCGATATCAATACAGGAAGCACGTCGACGCCGGTTGGGGCTTATGTCCGTTTCTCAACAACTTGCAAATTCGAGGGGTTCGGGCGGATAGAAGCCCAGGTCAGCGAGACTGCTCCCCGCGCACGCGGGGATGGACCCTCGCAACGGATGATGGTGCTGAACCGCTTGTGCTGCTCCCCGCGCACGCAGGGATGGACCCACGCGGTCGGCCATCGAACGGTCGAGCAACGTCTGCTCCCCGCGCACGCGGGGATGGACCCGTTGCGGTAGGGCCTGCCCGGCTCAAGGCCTTCTCGCTCCAGAAGCTCCCACAACCTGCCGGAGCAGCTTGTTGTGGTCTACGTGCTTACGCCTCCCAGGTCTTGCCGGTGATCCGTTCGTAGACCTCGATGTACCGGGCCCGGGTCGCTTCCACGATCTCATCCGGGATCTCGGGGCCGGGCGGGGTGCGGTCCCAGTCGGTGACCGTGCTGGACCAGTCCCGCACGAACTGCTTGTCGAACGCGTGCTGGGGCCTGCCCGGCTGCCAGTCGTCGGCGGGCCAGAACCGCGAGGAGTCCGAGGTCAGTACTTCGTCGGCGAGTATGAGCGTGCCGTCGGCCGCGCGGCCGAACTCCAGCTTGGTGTCAGCGATGATGATGCCGCGCTCAGCGGCGATCTCAGCGCCGCGCTTGTACACGTCCAGGGTCACCGTGCGCAGGCGGTCGGCGGTCTCCTGGCCGATCTCCTCCACCACGTCCGCGAAGGTGATGAACTCGTCGTGGCCCTCGGTCGCCTTGGTGGTGGGGGTGAAGATCGGCTCCGGAAGCTTGGATGCCTCCACCAGGCCCTCGGGGAGCTCGACCCCGGAAACGGTGCCCTGCTTCTGGTACTCCTTGAGCCCCAGGCCCGCGAGGTAGCCGCGAGCGATCCACTCCACGGGCAGCATGGTGAGCCTTTGGCAGCGCACCGCACGCCCGGCCCACTCCTCGGGCACGTCGGTGGCGGAGATGACGTGGTTGGGCACCACGTCGGCCAGTTGCTCGAACCACCACAGCGAGAGCCGGGTAAGGATCTTGCCCTTGTCGGGGATGGGCGTGGGCAGCACGACGTCGTAGACGCTCACGCGGTCCGAGGCCACCAGGATGAGGTCATCACCATCGGCGTAGACGTCGCGCACCTTGCCCGAGTGCAGCAGTTCCATGTTTTCCTACCTGGAGATCTCGTAGTCGTAGGTGGCCCAGCGGCGCGCCACCGAGACGGACTGGCCGAACTCGATCACGTCGCCTTCGGCGCTGAACACCCAGTTCTGCTTACGCAGGACCGGGGAGCCGAGCGGGATGCCGAGTGTCGCGGAGTCCTCTTCGGAGGCGATGTCGGCACGGAGTTGGTCCTTGCCGGTCGCGGGTGTGAGCCCCACGCTCTCCTCCACGTACTTCGGAGTGCCCTGGCGAATTCGCTGGGCTTCAAGCAGCAGCGGGGCCGACCCAGCCAGTTCCCCGCTGTACCAGGACGTGCTCGCTGAGGAGGGCACGTCATCGCGAAGGGTGATCCGTTGGCGTCGGATCACGTCGGCCCCGACCGCAACACCCATGGCGTTCGCGACGTCCTCGGGCGCCGGTACCAGTTCGGCCACCCGGATCTCGGTCCGCTCGTCGTCCGTGTAGATGTTGCCTTCAAGGCTGCGCACCACGCGATCCTTGGCGCTGGCCGTGGTCTGGTGGCGAGTGACGATGCTGCCCCTGCCCGGCTCGCCGCGCACCAGGCCTTCGGCCTTGAGTACACCGACGACCTTGGTCGCGGTGGCGAGCGAGATCTTCCACTTCGCGGCGATGGTGCGCACCGAGTCGATCTTCTCCCCCTCGGGGAGGGCCCCGGACTCGATCTCTGCCTTGATGTGCTTGGCGACCTGTAGGTAGGGCGGGTCGGTGCGTTGGATCCGAGGCTGAGGTGACACGGGCGGCTCCTTCGCGGCGAACACGATCAGTGTACTAGTACATATGACTGTTCGGTCGTGGGGCCGAAGATCTACGAGGCACGACGTCCTCGGGGTCGTTGGATGCTGAAACCGTTCTAGCACGCGAACGTATGGCGTGCCGAAGCGGTTCCACGGCCACGGGCCGCAGCCGCTCGACCTTCACCCGGCAGGCCGGCCGTTGGCGGGGGGGCCGTCCGCCGTGGCCGAGCGGAACATGACGGAACATAGACGGAACAGGCTCCTCACGGAGCGGGTTCCGAACCTTTGCACACGGCACGCGGAACAGCCCTGCCCACGGTTCGGGCCATTTGACGAAGGCCACCGTGAGCAGGGCTTTTTTGTGTTCGGGGCGGCCTACTTGAGCAGCTGGCGGGCCATCACCATGCGCTGGATCTGGTTGGTGCCCTCGTAGATCTGGGTGATCTTGGCGTCGCGCATCATGCGCTCCAGCGGGAAGTCCTTCACGTAGCCGGCGCCACCCAGGAGCTGCACGGCGTCGGTGGTGATCTCCATGGCGACGTCGGAGGCGTAGCACTTGGCGGCCGCGCCGTAGAAGGGCAGGTCCTCGTCGCCCCGCTCGGACTTGGCGGCGGCCACGTAGACCATCTGGCGGGCGGTCTCCAGCTTCATGGCCATGTCGGCCAGCATGAACTGGATGCCCTGGAAGTCGGCGATGGACTTGCCGAACTGCTTGCGCTCCTTGACGTAGGCCACGGCGTGGTCCAAGGCGCCTTGGGCGATGCCGACGGCCTGTGCGCCGATGGTGACGCGGGTGTGGTCCAGGGTGCGCAGGGCGATCTTCAGGCCCTCGCCGGGGGCGCCGACGATGCGGTCACCGGGGACGAGGACGTCGTCGAAGAACAGCTCACGGGTGGGAGAGCCCTTGATGCCGAGCTTGCGCTCGGGCTCGCCCAGGGTGAAGCCGGCGTCGTCGGCGTGTACGACGAAGGCCGAGATGTTGCGGCCGCGCGGTCCCTCGGGGTCGGTGACGGCGAGCACCGTGTAGTACTTGCTGACCCCGGCGTTGGTGATCCACGACTTCTGGCCGTTGAGGACCCAGTCGTCGCCCTTCGGGGTGGCCTGGGTGCGCATGGATGCGGTGTCGGAACCGGCCTCGCGCTCGGACAGGCCGTAGGAGAACATCGCCTCGCCGCGAGCCACGGGGGTCAGGTAACGCTGCTTGACCTCCTCGGAGGCGCCCAGGATCAGCGGCATGGTGCCGAGCTTGTTCACCGCCGGGATCAGGGAGGAGGAGGCGCACACACGGGCGACCTCTTCGATGATGATGCAGGTCGCCAGGGCGTCGGCGCCCACGCCCTCGTAGTCCTCACCGATGTGCGCGGCGTGGAAGTCCGTCGCGGTCAGGGCGTCGAGGGCGTCCTGGGGGAAGGCCGACTTCTCATCCACCTCGGCGGCGTGCGGAGCGATCTTGTCCTCGGCCACGGAACGCACCGCCTCGCGCAGCTCCTCGTGCTCCTCGCTGGTCTTGAACAGATCGAAGTCGCTCATGTGCTTCCCTGGTCTCTGGCACTTAGTGCCGATATTTGGCATTCAGTGCCAGAGTAGGGGGTGGGGGCGAGGAAGTACACCGGCCGGGGTCGACTACCTTCCGAAGGACGCTGGCGTAGCGGAAGGACGTATGGACTCGATGGGCGAACAAGGCGCCGGACAGGTCAAGGGTGAGACCCGAGCGGTGGTCCTGGCCGCGGTACGGCTGTTCACCGAAGCCGGCTACGAAGCCACCACGATGGCGGAGATCGCCGAAGCCACCGGGATGAGTCGCCGCAGCCTCTTTCGTCGATTCCGTTCCAAGGAGGACATCCTCTTCGCCGAACACGACGAGCTGTTCGAGACGGTCGTGCGCTACATGGAGGCCTCCCCGGAGACCCCGGTGGACACGGTGGTGAGCGCCGCACGCCTGGTCTTTCAGGGGTATGTCGGCGCACCTGAGATCACCGTGCCCCGTTACCGTCTGGTGCGAGCCCACCCCAGGCTGCGCGACCGGGAGGTGGCGATGACCGCGCGCTACCAGGCGGCCTTCAGCCGGCACCTGGCGCGAAGAACCGGGGAAGGGCGGCCCTCACTGGAGGTCGAGGTGGTCGCCGCCGCCGTGATCGCCGCACACAACCACGTCCTGCGCGGGTGGCTTCGGGACCCGGCGGAGGGGGCCGTGTGGGAACGCTTCGGCGAAACGATGGACCGGGTCCACGCCCTGGCCGGCTCGCTCCTGGAAGGTGCCGAGGCCGGGAACGAGGGCGCCGAACGTGTCCTGGTCGCCGTCTATCCCAGTGGTGTGGAGCGCACCGAACTCCTGCGTCGGGTAGCCGATGCGGTCGCGCCCCCTTCGTGATCGGACATGGGCCGTCCTCCGTACGGCGCCCACGCGCGTAGGCTGTACAAGGCCCGGAACGGGGAGAAGACACGAGGCGGGACGGACGACGGGAATGAGCGTGGACACGGCGGGAGCGGCCAAGCAGGAGTCAGAGGTCGCACATGAGGCGGAGCGGCGCCGGACCTTCGCGGTCATCTCGCACCCCGACGCCGGTAAGTCGACGACCACCGAGGCCTTGGCCCTGCACGCCGCGGCGATCTCCTCCGCCGGTGCCGTGCACGGTAAGGGCGATCGCAAGGGCGTCACCTCCGACTGGATGGAGATGGAGCAGGATCGAGGGATCTCCATCACCTCCGCCGCCCTGCGCATCGACTACAAGGGACACGTCCTCAACCTGCTGGACACCCCCGGCCACGCCGACTTCTCCGAGGACACCTACCGGGTGCTCTCCGCGGTCGACTGCGCCATCATGTTGCTGGACTCGGCCAAGGGTCTGGAGCCACAGACCCTCAAGCTCTTCGACGTGTGTCGGGCCCGCAAGATGCCCGTCATCACCTTCGTCAACAAGTGGGACCGTCCGGGTCGTGAACCCCTGGAACTCCTCGACGAGATCGAGCAGCGCATCGGATTGCGCCCCACCCCGCTCAATTGGCCGGTCGGCATCGCCGGTGACTTCCGCGGACTGATCGACCGCACCTCGAACACCTACACCAAGATGACCCGGACCCCCGGCGGTGCGCGGAAGGCCATCGAAGAGGTACTGGACGACGACCGCGCGGCCGAGATCGAACTGGACGCCTGGGAGCAGGCCCGAGAAGAGATCGAACTCCTGGAGGCCCTGGGGGCCGACTTCGACCACGAGTCCTTCATGGCGGGGGAGTCCTCCCCGGTGCTGTTCGGCGCGGCACTGTCCAACTTCGGGGTGGGTCAGTTGTTGGAGGCGATCGTGGGCCTGGCCCCGGCGCCCTCGGCCAAGGTCGACGATCAGGACCGGCCGCGTCCGGTGGAGCGGCCCTTCTCCGGCCAGGTCTTCAAGATGCAGGCCAACATGGACAAGAACCATCGGGATCGGATGGCGTTCGTGCGGGTCAGCTCGGGCCGCTTCGATCGGGGCATGGTGCTCACCCACGCGGCCACCGGTCGTCCCTTCGCCACCAAGTACACCCAGGCCGTGTTCGGTTCGGATCGCTCCACCATCGACACCGCCTACCCGGGTGACGTGATCGCGCTGGTCAACGCGCAGGTGTTGTCGGTCGGCGACACCCTCTACGACGGTCCCAAGGTCTCCTATCCGCCGATCCCCAGCTTCGCTCCGGAACACTTCGTGGTGGCACGGGCCGTGGACGCGGGCAAGTACAAGCAGTTCCAGCGGGGGATCGCCCAGCTCGACGCCGAGGGCGTGGTGCAGGTGCTCACCTCGGACGTGCGGGGTGAGCAGGCTCCGGTACTGGCGGCGGTGGGCCCGCTCCAGTTCGACGTGGTCAAGCACCGTATGGAGCAGGAGTTCCGCAGCCCCATCGAGGCTTCGCCGCTGGAGTATTCGGTGGCTCGGCGCACCGACGCCGAGTCCGCGCCGACCCTGCACGGGTTGTCCGGCGCCGAGGTGCTGCGTCGGCGCTCCGATGGTGAGCTCTTGGTGTTGGTGCACAACAAGTGGCGGCTGAAGGTGATCGAGCGGGACCACCCGTCGCTGTTCATGGAGCCGCTTCTGGCGGGTGGTGTCGACGAGGCGTAGCGGCCGCTTCGTGGAAACGACTCTCGGATGGGATCGCTTTTTCGCAAAGCGCGCGATTTATTTACCCCGAGTGAATGGTTATCACCCTTTGTGTTTAAGTCGCCTTGTCGAGTGGCCCTACCCTTGCCCTTTCGGGTCTTTCGGCTTGATCGGAAGAGGCGCGGCACCGGCCTCCCCGGGGGAGGGTGGAGAAAAACCGTGAATTCTCCCGCCGGACGCACATGCTCGCTCCGTCGAGTGGGTAGGACAAGGTGCCCGATGGTGGTCGGGGGCGCCGAGCCGGACGGTAGAGGCCAAGATCACCGAGCCGGAGGTACCCCGCGTCGAGCCTGGTGATCAGGGCGAAGGTACCCTGATGCCGGGCCACTAGGGCGCGTTCGACCACCCGGCCACATCGAGTTCTGTTGGGATATGTCTCGATCTGTGAAGGACACCCCATCAGGGTGGGTGTGGGGGTTTCGGCGTGCCCAGGGGACCTGGCCAGGAGGTCCACGGTGGGCGGACGGGCCAACCCCGTCGCGATCCGTGACACTTCAGGGCGATCGCGCTGTTAAGGACAGTCGGCAAAGTTTGTAAATCTTCACCGAACGATAATTCTGATCACGTCTGGGTATGTGTTGCATGTCACCTGTTCGTGAATCGGTGAAACTTATATGATTTTGCTTAACTGGCGTTTAACAAAACAGAACAATAACGAGTGAATCGAGAACGTGGCGGCGGACCGCCCCACGTCTGACGCACCTCACGTATCCCCCGCCTGGAAAGGTTGACCTCGGGCATGAGCGATGACAAAGAGCGCACGGTGGAGCTCCACTACGAGGGCGGCGTGCTGAAGCTGCCGGTTTTCACCGGTACCGAGGGTGAGAGCACCATCGAGCTGAAGACCCTGCTGGGGTCGACCGGTATGACCACCCTGGATCCGGGGTTCGGCAACACCGCTTCGTGCAGCTCGGAGATCACCTACATCGACGGGGACGCGGGCATCCTGCGTTACCGCGGGTACCCGATCGAGGACCTCGCCCTCCACAGCACCTTCCTTGAGACCGCCTACCTCGTGATCTATGGGGAGCTGCCGGAACCCGGCCAACTCAAGGAGTTCTCCGACAAGCTGCGCGACAACGCCGACATCCCGGCCGAGATGGGCGCGTTCCTCGACGCGATGCCCCGCAACGGCCACCCGATGGCGCTGATGGCCAGCGCCGTGAACACCCTCGCCGCGTACTACGACGACAGCGTGGACCCGGAGAACGAGGACCAGGTCGAGCTCGCCACGATTCGGCTGATGGCCAAGCTGCCGACGATCGCGGCCCGTATCTACCGCAACTCCATCGGCCAGACCCCGATCGATCCGGACGGCTCGCTCGACTACGTCGACAACTTCATCCGGATGACCTTCGGCGACAAGGCGCCCACCGGTGAACTCGGCGACCTGTTCAACAAGGCCGTCGGCATGCTGCTGGTCCTGCACGCCGACCACGAGCTGAACTGTTCCACGGCCACCGTGCGCGTGGTCGGCTCCGCCAAGGCCGACATCTTCGCCAGCGTCGCCTCCGGCATCAACGCCTTGTCCGGCCCGTCCCACGGCGGCGCCAACCAGGCCGTGCTGGAGATGCTGGAGGAGATCCGTGACTCGGGCATCTCCATCGAGGACTTCCTGGCCAAGGTCAAGTCCCGCGAGGTCCGGCTCATGGGCTTCGGCCACCGGGTCTACAAGAACTTCGACCCGCGCAGCAAGGAGATCAAGGTTCTGGCCAGCCAGATCCTCGACCAGGACGAGAACCCGGACGAGCTCTTCAGGCTGGCTCTCAAGCTCGAGGCCGCCGCGCTCGAGGACTCGTACTTCACCGAGCGCAAGCTTTACCCGAACGTCGACTTCTACACCGGCGTCATCTACCGCACCATGGGTTTCCCGACCAACATGTTCACCGTGTTGTTCGCCCTGGGCCGTCTTCCCGGCTGGATCGCCCACTACCGCGAGCAGCTGCGTGACCCGGCCTTCCGGATCGCGCGCCCGCGTCAGCACTACGTCGGCTCCGCCGAGCGCCGTTACCCGGGCCAGGGGTAACACCCGCACACGAGTGCGTTGAACGCCCGCCCACGTCACCGACGAGGGCGGGCGCTTCCATGTCCGGAAGGCGTGCCCGAGACCGGAGGAGAACCTCCCTTTCCCTGTGCTTTGCGTACTTTCTGTCATCAGTGTGCGACGTTGAGGGAAAGTTCATTAGGGCGACCCCTATCGAGAGGGGCCGTACGAGGGAGGAGGACCGACTATGGTCCGGTACGCGTTGGCCGGTGGCATGCTCGGCGATCTGAGCCGGAACTGGTGGCTCCTGGTCGTGCGTGGTGTGGCCGCCGTGATCTTCGGTGTCCTGGCCCTCTTGTGGCCGGGAATCACCATGGTGGCCCTGGCCGTCGTCTTCGGCGCCTTCGCGCTGGTGGACGGTATCGCCCTGGGCGTCTCCGCCTTCCGAACGACTTCGGGCACCCGGACCCCGATGGTGATTCAGTCGGTGCTCGGCGTCCTGCTGGGTCTGGGAGCCCTCATCTGGCCGATCATCGCGGTGTTCGCGCTCGTCATCATCATCGCCGCCTGGGCGATCGTCACCGGTGTCGCCGAGATCGTCACCGCCGTGCGCATGCGCTCCCAGATCGGTTCCGAGTGGTTGCTGATCTTCGTGGGCGCCCTGTCGGTGATCTTCGGTCTTTTGCTGCTCCTGTGGCCAGGGCTGGGAGCATGGGCGCTCATCACCGTGATCGGTGTCTACGCCGTCATCTTCGGCGTGGCCATGGCGATCGCGGGTTGGCGCCTGAAGGGTGAGGCCGCACGCACGGCGCCCACCGACACCGAGGGCGATGGATCCGCCGAAGAGCCGGACGTGGAGGGCGTCGACCTCCTCGACGGGCCCACCGGTGAAAAGGACTCCCAGGAGGTGAGCGCCTTCGATGACGGTTACGGGGAGGGCTACCGTGCCGGCTACGAGGGTGACCAACGGTCCACCGGAGCCACCGAGGCATCCGTCTTCGACGAGCGCGCGGCCTCGGAGAGGGTCGGCAAACACCGGGCGCCTAAGGAGCCGCCCGAGGGTACCGACACGCCCTGATCCGGGCGTCAGCCCTCACCGAACAGAAGAGGGCCGAGCCGGTCGACCTGACTTTCGGGGACGACCAGTTCGGCCTTCTCGTCCTGCCAGGCGAGAAAGTGCGGAGTGCGTCGGTGCGCGGCCAGAGCATCGGTGTCGGTGAAGACCTCGTAGACCCAGAAGGCGTTCTCGTCCTCCGGATCCCCGATCACGTCGAACCGTAGACAGCCCGGCTCCTCCCGTAGGGCATGGGCGGCATTGCGCGAGATCCCGCGCAGGAACGCCGCGCGTCGGCCGGGCAGGGTGCGTATCGAGATGATGAGACAGAGGGGGGTCAAGGGGGCTCCTCCGAAGCGACGCGGGAATCCGACCCGGCTCGCGGTGACGAGACGACCCCCTCTCCCAGGGCATCGTGCCTGGAACGGGCCGGATGCGTCCGCGACGCCTTGGTCGTGGACCCACCACACCTGCCGTCGTGATTCCTGGGACGTACTCCATGTTGTGTCTGTGACCGTACAGGGTCGTAAATCGGGGAGCCCCTTGTGGTTCGGGGTGGGCGGGTACACACTCTTTCTAGACATCGAGACACGACCGGGGCGCGGCCGGTCGGTGGGGGTGATCCGGCAGGTGGCGAGCGCGGCTGAATTCGGCATGCCGCCCATGAGTTGGGAAGGGATCGATCACGCGCTCGATCGTGTCCTGGGCGAGGCGGACCGGATCTCCCTGGACCTGGCCGACCTGGAGCGTCACGGGGTGTACCGGTTGCTTCAGGACGCCGACCCGATGGGCCTCACCCGGTTTCGTTGGGAGAGGGCCGACGGTCACGTGCGGCGGCTGTGGCGGACCCGCACGATCTTCGACACGGTGATCGACCGGGCCGTGCGTTCGCGTGAGTCCGGCGGCGGATCCCAGACCGAACTCACCCACCTCCTCACGGGGGAGTCCGTCGAACTCTCCCAGGCCGATACGCCGCCGCGCGAACGCGGCCTGCCCCTCCCGAAGGCCGAGAACATCACCTTGGCCGAGGCCACGGCCCGGATGATCGCGGACCACGAGGCGATCACCGAGGTCGTTTCGGCGGTGGAGACCGCATGGGACGCCCTGTACCCCCGTCTGGGAGAACTGGAGGCCATGTGGCAGGAGGTCGGCACACTCGCGGACATGGTCGAGGTTCCCGAGGACGAGTACGAAGGTCTGCGCGAGGACCTGGCGCGTGTCGGTGAGACCGTACGCCGCGATCCGCTGGCCCTGGTGACCGAGAAGGGTGTGGACACCTCCGCCTTGGACCACCTCAGAGCGGCCTTGGGCCAGACCCGCGGAGAACTCCGTGACGCCCTACGAATGCGTGACTCCTACACCGAGAACGTCGGTCGGCTCGCTTCGGCGATCGACGACCTCGACCAGGTCGTGCGGCGTGCCCGGGAACTGCGTGTCCGGGTCATGGCGAAGATCTCCACCCCGTCGGCCATCGAGGTTCCCGACCCCGTACCGGACCTTCGTGAGGCCGTCACCCGGATGGACGTCCTGCGTTCCCGAAGGGAATGGAGAGGGTCGGGCGCCCGCTTGGGGGAACTGCAACGTTCCGTGCACGAGGCCGGGGACGACGCGCGTGAACGAGAGCGCGAGCTCACCGGGCTCCTGCGACGCCGGGCCGAACTCCGTGGTCGGCTGGATGCCTTCCGCGCCCGGGCGGTGCGTCTTGGGGTGGCCGAACACGAAGGGCTCGTCGAAGCCTATGGACGCGCCCACTGGGAACTGTGGAACGCCCCCTGCGACCTGGAGGCGGCCACCGTGGCGTTGTCCGCGTACGAGGGGACGCTCCGGCGACTTTCACGTACCGAACCGCTTCCGGACAGAACCAGAGTGGACGAGGGGGCGTCAGAGGTCGAGAACGGTGGTGGTGTGAGTAGATGACCAGATGCGTTTCCCCCGGCGGTCAGGGGTGGTTCGAGGACGGCTTCCGTGGTGTGTGCGACCTGGCGGCCATGGACGACGCTTCCTTCATCGTTCCCCGAGAACGGTCCTTCGGTCCTTCGAGGGGTCGGCTCCCCTGGGGTGCCCGCTCCCTCTCATTTCCTTCCTCCCTTCCTTGGGAACGGGTCGGGCTGGACGAGGAATCCTTCGGCCGGCGGCCGGCCGTACGGATCCTGGAGTCCGTTCTGGAGCGTCGCTGCCGGCCCCTGGCGCACCGCAAGGGCGGGGCCAAGGAGCGGTACGAGCTCATCGACAAGGCGAACCCGATGCGTCCCATGACCCTGCCCTGAGGATCGAAGGAACACGATGACAATGGTGCGGACCTGCCCTGCCTGCGCCGACACGGTGTCGGCGGTCGACGTCTTCTGTGAGGGTTGTGGACGGGCCCTCCCAGGGCCGGAGCCTTCCTCGAAGCGTTCCCACGAAAGGGGCGCGGTCGGTCCCGACAGTGTGCCGACGACTCCCCAGGAAAGTCTGGCCGGGGCAATGCCTTGGGAGGACGTCGACTCCCAGGCCACTCGACCCTTCCGACGCCGGACCGTGGCCCGGCCTGAGGGGTCGGAATCGGCCCCGGAGTCATCGTCTTCGGTCCCCGAGGGGCCATCGCCCGCCACCGGTGGTGGTCCGATCGCGGAACGGAATCCCGGCCGATGCGCGTGGTGCCCGGGGCGGGTGAGGGAAGGCTACTGCGACGCGTGCGGGCTCCTCCAACCCACCGGGCGCGACCACGTCGAGGTGCGGGCCAAGAGAGCGTTCGGGGTCAGCGACCGGGGTCTACGGCACGAACACAACGAGGACGCCATGGCGATCCGGGTGATCGAGGACGAATCACCCCACGCGCCGGGTGCGGTCATCGCCGTGGTCTGTGACGGGGTTTCCAGCTCGCCCCGCTCCGACGAGGCGTCGCGGGTCACCGCGGAGACCGGTGCCACCGTACTCGCCGAACGCATTCGGCGGGGGGACGATCCCAAGGAGGCCACCGGTACGGCCATGACGCGTGCGGCCCAGGCGGTCGCGGCCATCGCGGATTCGCCGGAATCGGCCCCCGCCTGCACCTTCGTGTCAGCGGTGACGGATCCGCGGACGGGATCGGTGACCGTCGGCTGGGTCGGGGACAGCCGTGCGTACTGGCTCTCCGGTGGCCCCGACTCCAGCGAATCGGCCCTGCTCACCAGGGACGACTCCTGGAGCGAAGCGATGGTGCAGATGGGTGCCCTCTCCCGAGAGGAGGCCATGCGCTCGGCCAACGCGCACGCGCTGATCGCCTGGATGGGAGCGGACTCGGGTGAGATCGACGCGCACGTCCGTACGGTGACCCCGACCGGCCCCGGAAGCGTCGTGTTGTGCAGTGATGGTCTTTGGAACTACTACCCGGAGGCCAAGGACCTGGCCGACGCCGTCCCCGGAGCGGGGCGGTCCCCATTGGAGGCCGCCCGCGCCTATGTCGGTCACGCGTTGAAGGCCGGTGGCAGAGACAACATCACCGTCGTGGTCATCCCCATGCCCCCAGGGGAGCCTCGCGCCGAGCCCGTCTGAGCGGGGCCTCGCACTCGCACGGCGGGCGGGAGAGGAGGAGACGGCGAAGATCCTCACCCGGATGGTCGAGGGGAGGGACAGACCGAGTGTCGAGGGCTCCTCAGTCCTCGATGGGCGATCCCGTGGCTGAGGATGAACGGGGGAGTGGCCCGTGGGGGCATCGGTCGACGGGGATCTGCCAGGGTGGTCCGAGAGGGTCATATGGCAGATACTGAACCTTATGTAGGGACTTGGGGGACAGAGGAGGAGTTGTCCGTTGACCATCGTCGAGTTCCTGAAAGCACGTCTGGATGAGGACGAACGCGCGTCCAAAGCCGTGCCCGTGGGTTCACGCGGTCGGGAGCGAGCGCTGGCCGAAGTCGCCGCCAAACGCAAGATCGTCCACGGCTACACCGAGGCGCACACCGCCAGTATGCGCATGCTCGACGAATCCGGTGGGGCGAAGGACAAGGGCGACCCCTGGTCGGAACTACTGGCCTGGCGGCTCGCGGTGAAGTACCTCGCCGCCGTCTATCGTGGCCACCCCCACTACGATCCCTCCTGGGAGAAATAGGACTCAGTTCGACAGGGTCAACAGGCCCCGGACCGTCTCGGCCAGGTCGCGGCCGTGCACGTGCGCGGGGTCGAACAACACGGAGAAACGCCCCTCCACGTGGGACGACCAGCCGGTCACCAGACCGGCCGCGCGCCCACCGGCCACGTCCCACCCGTGCGCCGTGACCAATCCCGTCCGCTCCGGTGGCACCCCCAGGGCCTGCGCTGCGGCGAGGTAGGCCGTGGGAAGCGGCTTCCATCCGCTCGGCCCAGCGCCGTCGACGACCGCGTCCACCTCGAGCCCCGAACGGTCCAGGAGTCGCCGGGCGTCCGCACCGCCGAGGTGGCCCAGAACGGCCGTGGGGACCCCGGCCCGCCTGGCGGTGTCCAAGGCCTCGCCGGCCTCCCGGCGTGGTTCGAGGCGAGTGAGCCCGTCGATGATGTCGTCCTCGGCGGACGGCGCGATCTGGTGTCCGGTGATGTCGCGCAGTGACCCCCGCGCCACGTCCTCGAATTCCCGGTCCCCACCCAGCAGGGACAGCGCGAACGCGTCCCGAAGCAGGTGATCGCACCAGCGGTTCATCAGTACCCGGGGGATTCCGGCCTCCCGGAAACGCCACTCCAGGGGGCTCAGAGGGAAAAGGGTGTCCAGCAGGTCGAAGACCAGGGCGGTGGGGCGGTCGGGCATGGACGCTCCAACTCGATCGGGGGCGCCGGGGTACCTACCCGGTTCCGAACGCCTCGCACCACCCCGATGGGGCTCAGCCCGTCGCGTTCAGCCGTGGAATCTGCTCAGCCGACCATGGGCTGATCACCCAGGGCGTGTGTTCGGCGAGGGCGACCGCGTCCTTCCAGGGCACCCAGGTGAACTCGCCGACCTCAGTGGCGTCCGGGGACGGCTCGTCCTCGGTTCGGGCCCAAAAGACCGGGCAGAACTCGTTCTCCACGATGCCCTCGGCCGAGACCGCACGGTAACGGAAGTCCGGCAGGGCTTCGGTGACCTCTGTCAGCTCGATCCCCAACTCCAGACGGGCCCGGCGACGTACCGCGTCCACCAGGGATTCTTCCGGCGCCGGGTGCCCACAGACGCTGTTGGTCCATACTCCGGGCCAGGTGATCTTGTCCAGTGCGCGCCGGGTGAACAGTACCCGGTCGTCCGGCCCCATCACGTAACAGGAGAAGGCCAGATGCAGTGGAGTGTCCTCGGTGTGCACGACCGCCTTGTCCGCCACCCCCGCAGGGCGGTGCTCCTCGTCCAGCAACACCACGAACTCACGATCCGAACCGGATGCCGGCTGGGTCACGGGGCCTCCTTCGCTCACGGACACTCGGTGTCCCACGGGTCGACACTGGCTCCATCGTCGCCGCTTCTCCCCTTTTGGCCAAACCGATGACTCGGGGGGATGGGTCATCTCGGTCCGTTCGTGCGCATAAGGTTCCTCATGGTCCGGCGAAGCGGGCCTGAGAACGGCGGCGGGTGCGGTGATGACGGAGACGGTGACGAAGACGACGGTCGAGGGGATCGACCCCGAGGACTTGAAGGTGTGTCTGGAGGTGCTCGCCAAGGTCGACGAGCTCCCCGCCGACCACGCCGACTCCCTCCTTCTCCAACGCGCCACCGCCCGATTGTTCAAGAACCTCAAGGAGCGTCGGCGTAGGGAACGCAGGGCCGCCGAGAAGGCCCACGACAAGGCGGTGTTCGCCGCCACGGCCACCGCCGCCCCCGACCGGATCGACGACGAGACCAGCGGTCGGGCGCTCACCAGCGCGAGCACCGGGGCACTCGCCGGTGTCCTGCGCAAAGCCCGCCCTTGCTACATCTGCAAACAGAAGTACCGCGAGGTCGACGCCTTCTACCACCAGCTCTGCCCGAAGTGCGCCGCCTTCAATCGGGAACGTCGTACCGCCAGGACCGACCTGACCGGGCGCAGGGCCCTGCTGACCGGTGGCCGAGCCAAGATCGGCATGTACATCGCGCTGCGCCTGTTGCGCGACGGCGCCCACACCACCATCACCACGCGCTTCCCCAACGACGCGGTGCGCCGCTTCGCCGCCATGCCCGACAGCGACCGATGGCTGCACCGACTCCGGGTGGTCGGCATCGACCTGCGCGACCCCGGTCAGGTCCTGCGCCTGGCCGACTCGGTGGCCGCCCAGGGGCGCCTGGACGTCCTCATCAACAACGCCGCTCAGACAGTGCGGCGCTCACCCGACTCCTACGCACCGCTCCTGGCCGCCGAAGCCGAACCGCTCGCTGGTGCCGGGCTTCCCGAACCCCTCGTCCTCGGCGGGGTCTCTCCCCGTGCGCTGGAAGAGGCGACCGAGGCGCAAGACGCGCGAGTGACTCCGCACGCGCTCACCCCGGAAATGCTCACCACGCTGGCGCTGACCACCGGTGCGGCCCACCCCGCCAAGGTCCGCGCGGGAGGGACCATCGACGCGGGTGGCCTGGTCCCCGACCTCGCACCGGTCAACAGCTGGACACAGCGGGCCGGGGAGATCGATCCGGTGGAGATGCTGGAGGTGCAGCTGTGCAACGTGAGCGCTCCCTTCCTCCTGGTGAACCGGTTGCGTCCGGTGTTGGCGGCGTCTCCGGCTCGGCGCACCTACATCGTCAACGTGTCCGCTATGGAGGGGGTGTTCGGCCGCGGCTACAAGGGCCCGGGCCACCCGCACACCAACATGGCCAAGTCCGCGTTGAACCAGCTCACCCGGACCAGCGCCCCGGAGATGTTGGAGACCGACGGCATCCTCATGACCAGCGTCGACACCGGGTGGATCACCGATGAACGCCCGCACCCGGACCGGGAGCGGATGGCCGAGGCCGGTTTCCACGCCCCGCTCGACCTGGAGGACGGAGCGGCGCGTGTCTACGACCCCATCGTCCGAGGTGAACTGGGCGAGGACGTGCACGGCTGCTTCCTCAAGGACTATCGGCCCTCGTCCTGGTAGCGCTGGTGAGTCGAAATCCGGGACCGGGTCTCAGGGTTGGAGTACCAGCCGGACCGAGGTCCCCGACCGACCCCCCAACCTCTCCACGGCTTCGGGTACCTGTTCCAGGGAGAAGGTGTCGCTGATGGAGCGGGAAAGATCCAGACGGCCCGAGCCGATCAGGTCGACCAACTGCACCACGTGTTCGGGCTCCGAACCGTGATGACCGAGAATCCGCTGGCGTAGGTAGCCGAACCGGGCGCCGTTCTCGACGTCCAGGGGGCGGCCGGTCGATCCCACCAGTATCAGGCGGCCGTGCTCGCTCAGGAGGCGAACGGCCTGTTCACGGACGGCCCGGACCCCGGTGAAGTCGAAGGCGACGTCCAGACCACGTCCGTGGGTCAGCTGCCCGACCCGGGTGAGGAAGCCCGACGAGGTGGGATCCAACGCCTGGTCCGCACCGAGTTCGAGGGCGCGGGCACGCGCCCGTTCATCGGGGTCGGTGGCGATGATCGGGGCCGCGCCGACCATGCGCAGCAGCTGGATCGCGTGGGCGCCCAGCCCTCCCAGGCCCCACACGCACACCGCTTCGGCGGGGCGTACGTCTGCGGTGGCGGTGATGGCGGCCCAGGGCGTGGACACCGCGTCCGGGATGATCGCCGCCTGGTCGAAGGACAGGTCGTCAGGGATCGGTACGAGGGTGTCCTCACCGGCCAGAACGTACTCCGCCCAGCCGCCGTCGTAGTCCACACCACGGGTGAGGACCCGGCCCTGGCGGTCCTGTTCGCCCGACTGGAGCGTCACCCGGTCACCGACCCTCGCGCCGACCACGTCCGGTCCGAGCTCCTCGACCACACCCGCCACTTCATGACCCAGAGTGACGGTGTCCCCCTTCAGGTGGAG
The DNA here is from genome assembly GCF_000341005.1 of Nocardiopsis alkaliphila YIM 80379. Lineage (GTDB taxonomy): Bacteria > Actinomycetota > Actinomycetes > Streptosporangiales > Streptosporangiaceae > Nocardiopsis > Nocardiopsis alkaliphila. The sequence continues at coordinate 33,286 of NZ_ANBD01000044.1, forward strand.
TGGGGTCAGGGTGCCGTCCATGAGATGGGCGTCGGACGGGCAGATCCCGGCGGCCCTGACCCGAACCAGTACCTGGCCCCGCCCTGGAATCGGTTTGGGGACGTCGGTGACCCTCAAAGAGCGATCGGTGATGTTCAACCGGGCCGCACGCATGGTGACCATGGAGCATTCCTCGCAGTAGTGTCGTCGGCGCACGATTCCCCACGATCATCACTCTCCGTGCATGATTTCGGCTGTGGACGACACAGGAGATAAGGGTCAGAACCCGCTCACTTTTTCGTCAAGTGGGACAGTTCAGGCGACCAGACCGGCACGGTAGGCCCAGGCGGCGACCTCCACCCGGTTGCGCGTTCCCAGTTTCTCCTGCACCCGGGCCAGGTGCGTTTTGACCGTGCTCACCGTGACGTACAGCTCCGCGGCGACCTCGGTGTTGGTGAGACCGCGCGCCACCGAACGCACGATGTCCAACTCCCTCGTGGTCAATCCGCCGGTGTCCGGTTCGGTGCGCCGGCCACACGTTCGGGCGAAGTGCCGTAGGAGTCGGATGGTGATCCGCGGCGACACCAGGGCGTCCCCGCGCGCCGCCGCGCGCACCGCCTCGATCAGGAGGGCGGGCCCGGCGTCCTTGAGTAGAAACCCCACCGCGCCGCCGCTCAACGCGGCATGCACGTATTCGTCGAGGTCGAAGGTGGTCACCACGACCACCTTCACTGGATCGGCGACCCCCGGACCGGCGAGCCTTCGAGTGGCCGACAACCCGTCGATCCCCGGCATTCGGATGTCCATGAGGACCACGTCCGGACGCAGTTCCCCGGTCAGCCGGACCGCCTCGACTCCGTCTCCGGCCTCACCCACCACCTCGATGTCGTTCTCCGCGTCGAGCATGAAGCGAAAGCCCGTACGGACCATCTGTTGGTCGTCGGCCAGCAGGACCCGAATCGTCACCGTGTTCCCCTTCTCGGTATCGGGATCGTCGCCGACACCACCCAGCCCCGACCCTGATCGGCCGGTCCGGCGGATAGGTCACCGCCGAGGAGCCTGGCGCGTTCGGCCATCCCCACCAACCCATGACCACCGGCGGAGGAGCCACCGCCCCGACCATCGTCGTCCACCCGGAGCGCCACCAGGTCGTCGTCGGCCCTCACCGTCACACCCACCCGGCCCGCCCCCCGGGCGTGGCGCAGCGCGTTGGTCACCGATTCCTGGGCGATCCGCCAAACCGCCGTGCCGACCTCTACGGGCAGTTCCGACACCGGACCCTCCAGCCACACCGACACCTCCGGCCGTCCTGGAGCGGCCGGTGCGGCGAGTGCCCGCAGCCCGTCGGCCGGATCGGAGGTCAAGGGCACCTCCTCCGGACCACGCAGCCGAGAGACCATACCGCGCATCGACTCCAACGCCCTCGTCCCCGCCTCCTCGATCTCCGGCAGGGTCTCATCGACCAGTTCGGGCCTGCGGTCGGCCGCGTACCGCAGCGCTTGGACCCGCACCACGATTCCGGTCACCTCGTGGGCCACCACGTCGTGCAAGTCTCGGGCGATCGCCAGCCGTTCCTCGGCACGGACCCGACGTACCCGGGCCTGCCGGTCGGCCGCCCGCCAGCGCAGGTACAGCCCGGGCGCCAGCCCCACCAGCACGAGCGACAAGGCGGCGGCCGGTTGGGGATCGAAGGGCTCACGCAGGTAGTCGGACAAGCCAGCGAGGAAGCACAGAGCCGACACCAGCAGGACCTGCCAGAGGTGACAGCGCAGGGCGACCAAGGCCAGTACGACCAAGAGCCCCATGGTCTCGGTGACGGAGAGGGGGAACCCGTACATGCCCTTGGGCAACGGCCACAGTGATGCCGAGACCACGAGGACGGCCAGGGGAACGGCCACCCCGGCGGACGCCGTGGCGAGGGTGGCCGGTCGACCGTCTCGTGGCCACACCGCCAGGCCGACCGCCAGCACGCAGACCATCCCGGCGAACCAAGGGGCGAAGTCCATCGAAGAGTGCGGCGGCCCCGCCCAGCCCTCCACCGTCCGCGATCGGAGGACGCCACGCAGATCCGCCACAAAGACCACGACCATCGCGGCCATCAGCCCCGACGCCGCCAGACGTGACAGGGGCCGGGACCTTCGCTCGACGGCGGTGAACAGCCTGTTCCCGAGGGTGGCACGGCTCATGTCGTCCAAGGCTAGACCGCTCCGCCCGGCTCGGGCATCGGCCGAAGGGATGACCCGGGCGCGAGGGCTTCGGCTATTCGGTGGATGTGTGCGAGAGGGCGCGGGAGCGAGGCTGGGTTCCTGGTCCGAACAGGAAGAGGCACGACCTTGACCGCAGCCACGAACCCGGGCGCCGTCTCGTCCGGTGATGATGTCGCATCGGCTCCGCCGAACCACGGTCGACGAGTGGTGTTCTTGGACGTCGCACGTGCGATCGCGATGCTCGGTGTGGTCATGATGAACGCGACCATCGTCGTCTTTCCGGCGGAGATGGCCGGTGAGAGTGAGCCGAGTGTCCTCACGTCGGTCCTGGACACCGGCCTGACCCTGCTCATGTCCGGTAAGGCCAGAGCCATGCTGATGGTGCTGCTCGGCGTGGGAACCTTGTTGGCCTGGCGTTCCGCGGCCCGCCACGACGGCCGTCCCCTGGTGACCATGCTCCGTAGGTACGTGGTCCTCGGTCTGCTCTTCGGGATACCGCACCTGTTGGCGTTCAGCGGGGACATCCTCACCCACTACGCGATCACCGCGCTGCTCCTGGCCCCGTTGATGCCGCTGTTGTCGATGGGATCGCCGCACCGGCCGCTGTGGGCCGCGGGTGTGCTGTTCTCGTTCGCGCCGCCGTTCGAGTACCTCCTGGGAGCGGGGCCGATCCAGAGCACACTGATCGGGCCGATCCCACAGACGCTCGGATTCTTCTGTGTGGGAGTGTGGCTGGCCCGCCGCCCCGAACTCTCACCGGACTTCACGCGCCCGAACCGGCTCATCGCACCGATGGTCTGGGGCGGTCTGGGCGGGCAGTTTCTGGGTGTGGTCCTCCTGGTCGGCGCCGACCTCCTCTTCCCCAGGGAGTTCGATGCAAACGGTGTTCCGGTGTTGGGCCCCGACGGCGTGCCGGTGACCCCGCCGCCGGCCGAACTGATGGGGACCCTCTCATCCACGCTGACGGGTCTGGGCGGGGCACTCTTCTACCTCGGGCTGGTGTGGTGGCTACTGGGCCGTGGCGGTCCCGGCGCTCGGATGTTGGGCACTTTGGCCCCACTGGGGCGGGTGACGCTCACCACGTACCTGGCCGGCACGGTGGTGTTCCTGTCGTTGAAGCCCTTCGAGGGCCAAGTGCCCATGATCGCCCAGTACGCACTCGCCGCCTCCTATTTCGTGCTGATGGCTTTGGTCGCCACCTGGTGGCGACGTCGGTTTCGACTCGGTCCCCTGGAGTGGCTCTGGCGGACTCTCACCTACCTGAGGCCCCGGCCCATGCGTCGTGCTCGCATGGCCCCGAAGGAGGCGGTCGGATCCGTGGGACGGGAAGGGACCATGGACGCTCCCAGGCCGTCAACCACCGGCGACGGAGGGGAGTAGCCGAACATCGGCGCCCTCGGGTACGGGTGCGTCCAGGCCACCGGTGGCACGGCACTCGGTCTGGTCCACGAACACGTTCACGTACCGGCGCAACCGCCCCTGGTCGTCCCGGATCCGTCGGTCCAGCCCGGGGTGACGCGTGGTCAACTCGTCCAAGACCTCGCGCAGTACCACGGCGTCGTCGAATTCCAGGGGGATGTGAGCGGCCCCGTCGGCGTCGGCCCGCAACAGTCCGGGCAGGTGCACGGTCACACGCATCTCACACCTCCGCCGCTCGCAGGCACAGGACGTCGGGCAGATGGGCGGCCACCTGGTGCCAGCGGTCCCCGTCATCGGTGAGGGCGTACACGTCACCGGTACGAGTGCCGAAGTAGAAACCGGGCACCTCGGCGCCGTCGGTGCAGGCCGCGTCGCGCAGCACGATCCCGAAGTAGGGTTCCTCCGGGAGCCCGTCGTTGATCGCCCGCCAACCGTTGCCGGAGTCATCGGTGCGGTAGGCGCCGAGTCGGTTCTTTGGTGGCAGGTGCACCTCCTGACTCACCACGGGAAAGTTGAGCGCGGACTCGGCTCGGTGGGGGTGGGCGACCATCGCGAAACCGAAGTCGGTGGGCAGTCCCGTCTCGATCCGGTTCCACCCCTGGGCGGCCGGTGAAGCGCTGCGGTAGACCCCGTGGTGGTTCTGCGCGTAGAAGGAGCCGTCCGCCGCCGCGGCGACCTTGTGCACGCACTGGCCGTACTCGGGTTCCTCGTCGGGAAGGAAACCCGCGACGATGCCCCGGTTGGTCGGTGCCCAGGTGGCCCCGGCGTCGGCGCTCTGGTAGACACCGCCGGTGGACATGGCCACGGTGATGGCGTCGGGTGAGTGCTGACCGGAACCGAGCGTGCCGGGCAGGATGGTGTGGATGGCGCCGCCACCCGCTCCGGGAAACCAGTCGGAGCGGTGGGGATGGTCCCATAGGGATCGGACCAGGGTGAAGGAGTCACCGCCGTCCGTGGAGCGGAACAACGCGTGCGGTTCCACACCGGCGTAGACGGTCCCGGGCTCCTCTCCGAAGGCGAATTGCCAGGTGCGGGTGAGCGAACCGTCGGTGTCCTTCGGGAAGCGGATCGGTGGTGTGGAGGGTTCGGACCAGTTCGCGCCGAGATCGTCGCTGTGCCAGACGCTCGGGCCGAATTGCCAACTCTCCGTACCGACGAGCAGACGTCGTGTACGCGGGTCGATCCCGACCGCGTAGACCGGGCTCATCCCGGCGTCGTTGGCCTCGTCGAGGCGGTGTGGATCGCTCACCCTCCACGTGCGTCGGTCCTCGCTCCGAGCGGTGAACAGTCCCTTGCGTGTTCCTATGACCAGGAGATATGTCATGGCGACCCCCAACATGTGATCTAGGTCTCCACTGTGTCACGGGGTGGGGACATTCCAGGGCCGTTCGTCGAGTGAACGGCGAGCCGGGGTTCGACGATGATCATGCCCCGGAGGAGCGGGGTTACGGATGTTTCGGAAAGTTGATATCTGGGAACCCGAAAGATTCACTCTGAGTGTTTTATACACGGCGCTGGAAAATGTACACCCGCCTGGAGGGATAATCTCCCTCAGTGGGGAACTCTTTCCAGGCAGGGACCTCCGTTCGGTGGAAGGTGGTTGCCAGCCCCCTACTTTTTTGCAATAAAATTCCGGGCTGACCGGTGTCGGCCGAAGTCCCCAGGGCTTCGGCCGCCGGCCGCGCAAGCCCCCTCGACAACCCGACGATTGCCCGCTCCCTCGAACTTCAGGTCCGTTTAGGGACCACAGTCCCAATGGTCGGTTCCACGTACCTAAAAGTATCGAGTTCCCATTGATAGGGTCGCCTCATGCACCACCCCCCGGACACGCTCCACGCTCGCAAACGGCGTAAGGCGCGAGCCACGATCGTGTCAGCCGCCTTCCAACTCTTCGCCGAACATGGATTCGACAATGTGACCGTCGCGGCCATCGCCGAGCGGGCCGAGGTCGGCCGTACCACCTTCTTCCGGTACTTCGGTGACAAACAACAGGTGTTGTTCGCCGACGACGCCTCCGAGGTGGACCGTATGTGCGCCTACGTGCGAGAGCAGAAGGGGCGCCCCCTCGGCTCCGACCTCGGCGCGGCACTCGCCTTGTTGCGTGAGGCCGGCACCGTCACCCGCCCCCACGCGGCGCTCTCCCCGGCGCACTCCGCGGTCTTGGTCCGCCTTCTCCGAGAGAGCGTGGACCTGCGGTCCCGTTACCTGCTCACCCGTCAACAACGGGCCCTTCGTTTGGCGGGCGCTCTGATCGAGGCGGGATCGGTCGAGGGCGTCGCGGTCCTGGCCGCCCATACCGCGATGGCCTGCGAACTCACCGCCATGAAACTCGCGGAGAACCCGGAGGCCTTCCCGCACCGCGTGGACGAAGCCCACCGGATGCTCCGAACGCTGGGGAACTGAAGGCCGGGGAGAGCACGCTCGGAGGGGGTGGTGACCGACCACGGTCCGGCAGAGGAGGTACTCACACACCCTCCGTGTGGGTCGGCGACCAAAGGAGAGCGCCACGGCCAGGCCGGTCACCGCCATCAACACGTGGAGCGTGCGTGAGGAGTCGGCCCGTCCCAGGGCCGGGGCCAAGCCGGCCAGGGCGAACCCACGGTGCCCACGCCCCACCCGACGTGCCCCGTCCCCAGCATCTTGAACACCGTCCCGTAGCGGGCGAACCCCGAGCGCCACGGTGTCGGTGGCACCAAAGAGCCAGGGGTCGACCTGGTTTCGGTAGGACGTCCGAATATATGGTGAGGGCGTCGCGGAACCACCCCGCAGGGCATGGACGAGGCCATGCGTGATCTGGGGCGTTCCGAACCCTGGAAGGAATCGATGAGATCATGAGCCTGCCCACCGCTCGCGGACTCACCGGGGCCGCCTGATGTCCGGGGCCGCCACCTCCACCGAGGAAACGGTGCTGCTGCGGGTCGAGAACGGCCTGGCCCGCGCCACCCTCAACCGGCCGCGTGCCATCAACGCCCTCGACCACGAGATGGTCCGGGCACTCGCTGTGGCCCTCGATTCTTGGGAGAAGGACGACTCCGTCGCGGTGGTGCTCGTCGATGGCGCCGGGGAGCGAGGGCTGTGCGCCGGTGGTGACGTCCGTGCCATCCGGGCCAGCGCCATGGACGGCGACGACCGGGCTGCGCGGTTCTGGCGGGACGAATACCACCTCAACGCACGCATCGCCCGCTACGCCAAGCCCTATGTCGCCTTCATGGACGGCGTGGTCATGGGTGGCGGCGTGGGCATCTCCGCGCACGGTGCGGTCCGGGTGGTCACCGAGCGCTCCAAGGTGGGGATGCCGGAGACCACCATCGGTTTCGTTCCCGACGTGGGCGGTACCTACCTGTTGTCGCGGGCACCCGGGCAGATAGGTGTCCACCTGGCGTTGACCGGAGCGGCGGTGGGAGCCGCGGACGCCCTGTACGTCGGGTTGGCCGACCACTACGTGCCCTCCGAACGGCTGTCCGCCTTGGCCGAGGTGCTCACCGAGGCCGATTCCGAAGCCGCCGTCACCGAGGCGGTGGGTCGGTTCGCGCAGATCGCCCCCGCGAGCACGCTGGCCGGTCATCGATCGTGGATCGACACCTGCTACGCCGCGGACACCGTCGAGGAGGTCATCGAACGGTTGCGCGCCCACCGCGACCCGGCGGCGGTCCAGGCGGCCGAGACCATCGAGACCAAGTCGCCGACCTCGTTGAAGACCACTCTGGCCGCGCTGCGTCGGGCTCGGGAGGCGGGCTCCCTGGAGGAAGTCCTGGAACAGGAGTACCGGGTCTCCTGCGCCACCCTCGCCTGGCCGGACCTGGTGGAGGGCGTTCGGGCGCAGGTCGTCGACAAGGACCGTACGCCGAGGTGGTCCCCGCCCACGCCGGCCGATGTCGACCCGAAGGTGGTGGAGCGTGCCTTCCTTCCCGCGCCGGATGGACCGCTCGGGTTGGCCGAGCCCCGCCTCACCAAGGAGGAGCGGGAAGGGGCGTGAGCCCGCGATGTCCCGCCGCCCGAAGGTGTTCGGGGCGGCGGGAGGCCGGGTTCGTTCCGCCTTCGGTCAGAACGGGGTCAGGGTGATCTCCAACTTGGAAGGGCCGTGATCTTGGACGTAGGACGCGAAGTCCTCGACGTCGTCGAACGCGAACCCGTACGCCTTGCCGTCCTCGGTGTGCTCGTGGAAGACGGCGGCGTAGTGGTTGGCGATCTCGTTCAGGTAGAAGGTCGCCGGGTCGTTGGTGGGTTGGGCGGCGGAGTCCAGCAGGGTGGACCGGTTGAGGGCGGCACCGACGATGGCGGCGACCGGACCGGTGATGCCGTCGTTGGGCGCGGCCAGGGCTCCGTCACAGAAGAACACGTCCCGAGTGCTGGGTCGTGGGATGGCAAAGACACCGCCGTCGAACAGTAGTCGGTCGCCCTCCACCCGACCGGTGAAGGTGCCGGCGTTGGTGGTGACGCTCAGGTCGGTGCCCGCGTAGTGCGTCCAGACCTGGTCGACGTAGGGGTCGAAGTAGTCGGTGGGGAAGAGCCCGGCGTCGAGACCGTGACCGGGGGCGATGATGCGGTGCTGATCGAAGACCAACGGGGAGAAGTCGGGGTCGGCGGCGAGGGTCTCGAAGATCGCGTCGCGCCCCCCGGGCAGGAGGAAGCCGGTGCTCTGGTCTTGGTCGCCGGTCAGGCGGATCCCGATGGGGACGCTGAACTGGTCCACCATGGAGGTGTTGCAGAACATGCCGTCCTCGTTGTGGGTGAACTCCACGGTGTCGTGCAGGACGTCGAAGGAGCCGTCGCCGTCGACCCACCCGGCGGGGAGCTGAAGGGCGGGGTCGCCGTTGCCGTCCTCGACGATCCGGATCCCGAGTTCGCCGCCCATGGCCAGGTAGATCCGGCCGGACATGTAAGGGAGCGTCATGTCCGCGGACAGGGCGCCCAAGGGGATCGAATAGTCCGTGTATCCGTCGTTGGTGTTGTCGTCGATGCTCACGGGGTGGGGCGTACCGGTGGAGTCCACCCAACAGTGTCGATCCGTGGTCAGGTCGGTTCCGACGATGTACAAGAGGATCTCATCGTCCGTGTAGCGACCGCTGTTGTTGGTCACGCTGATCGGGAGCGCTCCCATGTTGGCCGCGTCACTGATCGGTGTGGCGGCCCGGGGGTTGCCGGCGCAGCCGACCGTGCCCAGCAGGGGTGTGGCGGCGGCGATCGACGCTCCGCCCAGGAAGAGTCTGCGGTTGATCATGCTCTGGGTTCTCCTCAGTAGCGGGGTGAAGAGGTGGACCCATGGAGCCAGGTGGGGCGAAGGCGCGTCAATAGGGGCAAGGAGATGGTTCCTGTGGCACTCGCGTTACCCATGGTGACAAAGGTATGTGTGTCACGCATCACATTGGATGGCCCAGGGTGAACTCCAGCAGCGAGACCCTTTTGGACACGTGATCCCCCGCGAGACTCAGTCCCGCCTGTTCGGCCAAGGCCGTCAGGGCCTCGGTGTCTCGTTCTCGGCCGTTGAAGTAGGCCAACATCCGCAGATCCAGTTCGCTCGCCGCACCCTCCGAGGCGTACTCGGCGACCAGGACCCGCCCATTCGCCCCGATCGCCTCGGCACAGCGCCGCAGGATGGCGACGGCCGATTCGTCGTCCCAATCGTGCAGGATCCAGCACAACAGGTAGGCGTCCCCGCCTGGGGGAAGCGGGTCGAAGAAGCTGCCCTCGACGGCATCGGCACGGTGCTCCAGGCCCGTGGTCCGGAAGGTTTCGCGAGCCGCCGCGACGGGGCCGGGCAGGTCCAGGACCGTCCCGCGTGGTCGAGGAAAACGTGTCAACAGGGTGCTCAGCAGGGTTCCGTCTCCACCGCCCACGTCCACCAGATGCTCCAGCGCCTCCCACTCGTACATCCCGGCCAAGGTTCGGGCGTGCTCGACCATACGGGAACCCATCAGCGAGTCGAAGGAGCGCGACAGCACCGGATTCGCGGCCAGGTCCGTCCAAAAGTCCGAACCGTCGAAGCGCAGTGAGTAGGCGCTCTCGCCGCTGCGCAGGGCCTCGGCCAGCTCCGACAGACACAGGTCGGCCCGCCCATGCGCACCGTCCCCGGTGAACCAATCGAGGAGAGAACGCGGGTGGTCCGAACACAGGACCGCACCCACCTCGGTGAGTGCGAACCGGTCACCGTCCTGGGTGAACAGGCCCTGCCGAGCCAGGTACCGCAGTACTCGGGCCAGGCCGCCCGGGTCCGCCCCTACCGCCGTGCCGAGCTCGTCGGCCGTGCGTGGACCCTGGGAAAGGTGATCGGCGACGCGCAGCGTGGCCACCGCGCGGATCGCCATCGGGGTGACCGGCTCGGCCAGGGCCCAGAGCCGCTCGGCGGCCTGCCGCGCCGGTTCGAAATCCTCGTGTTCCTCGCGCACGTGATGTCTCCTGTCGAATCCGCCCCACTTTTGGGCCGTGGACGGACCTACCCAGAGCGCTCCTTTCCAACAGTGGCGTTCGAGCGGTTCGGTCCAAAGGCCCTCGCCCGGTGCGTTCGACCTCGACGCAGCGGTAGGTGGCCCCGTCGGTGGCGTTCATCCCCGCCCGGTCTACGCAGCACGCGGCCGACCTCGATGAACCCGGATCGCCCGGTCACCCCGGTGAGTGCCTCGGTGGGCGAAAGGACCCTTGTGGGGCCGCGGGTCGACGCGCAGCGGTCGTGAACGGGCGCCGTGCCGCCGGCCCCGGCCTTCCCCTAAGCACAGTCCTCCGGTTCGGGGGACAACTTCCCGGCCGATGCGTCGTAACAGATGCTGATGGGCGGAAACCCCGAAACCCCGGGAACGTGCTCAGGGTCGGTGAACGTGAACTGCCCCTCCGCGGGGGCCTCGGGGAAGGTGAGGTCGAGTTCGTCACCGACTTCCACCGGCCCCGGCGACTCCACGGGCGACAGGGGCGCCTGCGGGGTGGTGACGGTGAGCATCGTGGGCAGGTCGTGCCCCTCCAACAGGTTGAGCACGCTCAAGGAGAACCGCACCCCCTCGGAAACCTCTTCCACCGATGTCACGGACACATAGGTCAGGCTCGCGAACCGGTCGGGGGTCACTTGGAAGGTCGTGAACCCCTCCGGGGAGATGATCACCTGGGCCTCCCACTCGGCATTGGTGCCGAACCGAGCGGGTCCGGGTGCTTCCCAGTCGGGACCCTGCGCGACATCCTCGGCGGCTTCGCCGGCCCCTTCCGTGACCTCGCCGGAGGCCTCCTGCGTGGTGCCGGCCGTCTCATCGGGGAGTTCTTCCTCCCCGGAGGCGAGCATCCGGGCGGTCAACAGCCCACCACCGGCGGCTGAGAGCACCAGGACGGCCGCGCCCACAGCCAAGAGCGCCTTCGGGGCTCGGCGCGAGGAAGGCACGGATGGAGTGGTGACCTCGATACCGTGCCACTCGCGATCCAGCAGGGAGCCCACGGCCACCGAAAGCCCTTCTCCACCGGGGTGTCCGGTCAGCGCGGACACGACCTGTTCGGCGGTGGGGCGTCGGAGTGGATCCTTGTCGAGGGCGGCGGTTACCAAGGGCAGTAGGGGTGCGGGCACCCCGGCCAGGTCGGGCTCTCGGTCCAGTACCCGGTAGGCGAGCGACTCGGTGGAGCCTGATCCGAACGGTGGCCGTCCGGTGGCGGCGAAGGCCACCAGAGCACCCCAGCCGAACAGGTCGGCGGCCGGGGTGGGGGTCGCTCCTCGCAGAACCTCCGGGGCGATCCACCCCGGAGTCCCCACGAGGCCACCGGTACGGGTCAGGGCCGTCTCGTCCACTGCTCGGGCGATCCCGAAGTCGAGGACCTTGGGGCCGTCGGGGGCGAGGATGACGTTGCCGGGCTTGAGGTCACGGTGCACGATCCCCGCGGCGTGGGCCGCTACCAGAGCCTCCGCGACCCCTGCGGCCAGACCACGCAACAGATGGGGCGGGAGAGGCCCGTGGTTTCGCAGGTGCTCCGAGAGTGAGGGCCCGGGTACGAACTCGGTGGCCAGCCACGGCCCACCACCGTCCTGTCCGGAGCCGAGCAGCGCGGGAACACAACGGCTGCGTACCCGGCCGAGGAGCCGGATCTCACGGGTGAAGCGTTCTCGTAGCCCGGGGTCTTCGGTGAGTTCCTCCCGGATGACCTTGATGGCCGTGTACCGGCCGCGACGGCCGACCCCGGCGTAGACGGTCCCCATGCCGCCGGTACCGACCCGACCGACGACGCGCATGCCGCCGACGGTCTCCGGGTCGTCCGGGCGGAGCGGGGAGAACACCGTGGTGGAGGTGGTCGGTCCGGTCATTGGGGCCTCTCCGCGGGACAGGGCACGAACTCCTCATCGGTCATGTCGACCGGAGGGTAGGGGTGCCAGTTCATGTAACAGGTGTAGACCCCGCCCACCCGTGCCTCACCACCGAGGGCGTCGGCGGCGGGCAGGTAGGCGAGCAGACCGCTCTGCGGAGCGTCGGGGAAGTCCACCTCGAACTCGGAGTCGGGGGAGTCCGGGGAGACGGTGGCGAGTACCCGCCCGGGGTCGGCGGTGTGTGCGCCACGTCCGTCCGCGGTGGGGTCATCGGGTAGAGGATCCAGCCCTTGGCCCACCTCCAAAAGGGTGAGGTCGCCGGCGCGCAACGTGAATTCCCCCTCGTCGGCCAGGTACTCCACCTCGCCGAACACCCGGACACCGGTCTGGGTGGCGCTGTCCGCGGAGACGGTGTTCACACGCACGCTCGCCACGACGTACTCGTCCCGGGCCACCCCCTGGGGAAGGCCGAGTCCCACCCCGGCGAACCCCGGGGTCACGTCGAGTGCCCCGGAGGTGTCGGCGTGCACCATGAACAGGCCGTTTCCGGCGACCTCGACCAGGACCCGTTCATCGGAGCCGGTCGCTTCGGGGTCTGTCGCTTCCTCGTTCCGACCCTCTTCGGTGCCGGCGGCGGCGGCCCCACCGCCGGGATCCTCCACGGGATCTTTCGAGAGCCGGTCCCCGGCCGCCCAGGCGCCCGCCGCCACCAGCGCCAACGCGCCGATCGCCGCGCCGGTCAGGAGCCAGGGGCGCCCTCGTTTCGGTTCCGTGCGCGGGAGCGGGTCACCGGTGAACACGGTCGGTGGGGGAGGCGCCTCCCAGCCGGCCCTCAAGACCCGAGTGACCAACTCGGTCGCTTCGGGCCCGGCCCCGACCACGGTGGCCTGGTCGGTACCGAGCAATTCGGCGAGGGCCTGCTCTACGGTCGGTCGCCGGTTCGGATCCTGGCCGGTGGCCGCTCGAACCAGCGGCGCTAGGTGTTGTGGGACCCCTTCCAGGTCCGGTTTCCCGTCCAAGACGCGCACGGCCATGGTTTCTGCCGAGCCCTTCCCGAACGGGGCGCGTCCGGTGGCGGCGAACGCCACCAGACCACCCCAGGCGAAGACGTCGGCCGCCGGGGAGGGCGGCGCACCGCGCAGGAGTTCGGGAGCGACCCAACCGGGGGTACCGAACAGTCCACCGGTTCGGGTGATGGCGGTCTCGTCCACTGCTCGGGCGATCCCGAAGTCGAGGACCTTGGGGCCGTCGGGGGCGAGGATGACGTTGCCGGGTTTGAGGTCGCGATGAACGATCCCGGCGGCGTGGATGGCGCGTAGGGCCTCGGCCACACCGAGGGCGAAGGCGTGCAGGGAGTCTCCGCTGAGGGGGCCGTGCTCACGGACGTGCTGGTGCAAGGTCGGGCCGGACACGTATTCGGTCGCCAGCCAGGGCAGATCCGCTTCGGTGTCACGGTCCAGGAACCTGGGCACGCAGGGGCCGACGACCCGACCGACCAGGTCGGCCTCACGGCGGAATCGGGCCCGGAACTCGGGGTCGGTGGCGAGGTCTCCGTGGACGAGTTTGATGGCCACCAGGGATCCGGAGGGGGCCCGGCCGGCGTAGACGACGCCCATGCCACCCGCACCCAGGCGGCCCACCGTTCGGTAACGGCCGACCGAGGTGGGGTCTCGAGGCTTGAGGGGAGGGAACGGAGGATCGGAGGTGGTCACGGACGCTCCCGGTGCTCTGGGGACGGATGCGATCGGGTGTAAGCGGGTAAGCGTTGTGCTCAACCACGTGAGACACCGATCACCCCCTTCTGGTTCCCGACATCAGGGGTGGTGGTGGCCAAGGCCCCCAGGGTGCCCGCCGGGGTGTCCGGGGTGACCGGGCCATCCATCGGGCCGGCCACCCCGACCCTGGGACCGTTCCGCGATCAGTTGCCTGCGGTGACGGCCGCGGCGCACACCGGTCACGACCATGACCGTGATACCGACGATCGCTCCGATGAGGGGGAGTCCGACCATGAAGGCCACACCGGTGAGGGCACCGCGCACGAAGTCCTCCTCACCGTTACCGACGTCCCCTAGGGCGTAGGTCGTGTCCATGCCCGTGTACTGACAGTCCATCGTGTGTTCGCCGGGCTGCGCGGCGTCGTGGACGCCGACCAACCGCCACGATTCCCCGTTCAGGGCGCCGGTGTGGCTGTAACCCGGGTAGTCGAACCCTTCGGTCCGACCATCGGGGGTGCTCAGGGTGCAGTCGCCCACGATGGCGTTGCCGTTGGCGTAGAGACCGAGGTTGACCGTTTCGGTACCGGTCACTTCGAAGGTGATGCTCTCGCCTGCCCGCACCCGGTGTTCGAGTTCGGGCAGACCCACCGAGCTCGCGAGGCTGATGACGAAGCCGAGGATGCCACCGATGATCCCGAGTACCAGGACGAGGGCGCCCACGAAGAACCAGACCCGCCCGGGACGCAGCTCCTTGCCGTCGACCCGGGGAGGGAACGAGGGCTGTGGATAGGGCGGGTACTGGGGGTGGTGGGGCATCGCCATGGTCGTTCTTCTTCCCTGAGTGGAAACCTTCCGTGCCTGCTATGACGCGCCGAAGGGCGAATACGTTGCCGAATCATCGGCGACACGTATTCGCCCTCCGTCGCGGGTCGGGAACCAGGGATCAGTGGGGCGATCCGGCCCGGTGCCGTTGTCCGGCCACGCGTTCGGGATAGGTGCCACGCCGAACCCCGAGGATGATGACGGTCACGAGCATCGACAGGAAGCCCACCGAGCCGCTCAGCATGAGGGTCAGGGCCGTGGCGGCCCCATGGTCGTCGTTCTTGGCCGCCGTGCGGGTCTCCGCGACGACGTACGACCGGTCCGAGGGGCCATCGCAGGTCAGTGTGTACCGGCCCGGGGCGTCGACCTGAACCGCGTACTCCAGCCGCCATTCGTCCCAGCTGTGCGGGACTTCGCGCTCGGTGAGTCTGGGATATCCGGGGCCGTCGATGGAACAGTACGTCGCTCCGCTGTCCACAGGAGAGGCGTACAGGCCGAGCGAGGGCGCGTCCTCGCTGATCACGGTCATCGTGGTCGACTCTCCGCCCACGATGACCTCGGAGACGAGCTCGGGTGGTTCGGAGGACATGAAGGCGTTGGCGCCGGTCAGGGTGAGCACCAACAGACCCACACCCATGAAGCCGGGTGGGAGCAGGAGCGCGGCCCCGAACCACAGGCGTCGTGGGCGCAGGTCCTTGGCCGGAACCTTGGGAGGTAGGGGCCGTGGGGGAGAGGGGCGCGGCGGGACGAGGGGGTGCCCGTAGTGGGCGGCTTGGATCGCTCGCATTCGATCCGTACGCATACGTGACATGTGGTTGCCGCGCATGATGGCCACGGTGACGACGATGACGAGCGTGGCCCAGAAGGAGAGGGCCACCGTGATGGAGGAGAGAACACCCAGCCAGACCGGCACGGCGAACCACTCGGTGAGGATGAGCACCGTGCTCATGAAGGCGATCGACGCCGGAAGCAGGGACCCGCCGATCCAGTACCAGCGTGTGCTCGGCTTGATCAGCTTCGGATCGGGCTCGGGAGGGAGCGGCGGCGTGGGCGGAGCCGCCGGGCCGGAGGGTGGCCCCCCTGGCTGGAGGATCGGCCCCGGAGGCAGCAGGTTCGGTCGGTGCTGCTCCCGTCCGAGCCCGGGGGCGGAGTCGGGACGTCCTGGGCCGCCGGGAACAGCAGGCGGTACGGGGTTCCCATGTGGATGCCGAGGGGGGTTGTGCATGTACGAAGTGTTGCAGAATCCCCTGACAGGAGAGGAATCGGGCGACCACGGGCCGGGAGGTCGAAACCACGTCCGATCGCCGCGTCGGTCGGGGTCTTCGGCCGAACCGGCTCCCTCCGTGAGCGATGGCCCCGTTCGGGTACACACATGGTGTGAGCGGAGCGACCCGAATGGCGAAACGATCTCCGTGCTCTCGGTGCCGTGCTGCGGGCCGTTGGCCCCGGTTCGCCCCGATGCGCCCTTTCTCCGGTCGTCCGCGAGGACTCGGCGAACGAGGGCGCGCCTTCGCCACGTGGTCGCGACCTTGGTGTAACCAAGGTCACAGTCCATCGTTTTCGGGGAACGGCGCCGGAACACGGTCACCGGCGCGTCCATGTGCAAGGAGGCACGACCATGGCGATCTACGCTCCTCCCGGTGAGCCGGGCAGCGTCGTCGAGTACGCGGCACGTTATGAGAACTGGATCGGTGGTGAGTGGGTCGCGCCCGTGAAGGGACGCTATTTCCAGAACCCCACTCCCGTCACCGGACGTACCTTCACCGAGATCGCCCGCAGCGGTCCCGAAGACATCGAACTCGCCTTGGACGCCGCGCACGGCGCCGCGCCCGCCTGGGGCCGCACCAGCGCGGCCGAGCGCGCGATCGTCCTCAACAAGATCGCCGATCGCATGGAGGAGAACCTCGAAAGGATCGCGGTCGCAGAGTCGTGGGAGAACGGTAAGGCGGTCCGCGAGTGTTTGGCCGCCGACATCCCACTGGCCATCGACCACTTCCGCTACTTCGCGGGAGCCATCCGCGCCCAGGAAGGGCACAGTTCCCAGATCGATGATGACACCGTCGCCTACCACTTCCAGGAGCCCTTGGGCGTGGTCGGTCAGATCATCCCGTGGAACTTCCCCATTCTCATGGCGGTGTGGAAGCTCGCCCCGGCCCTGGCCGCGGGCAACGCGGTGGTCCTCAAGCCCGCCGAGCAGACGCCGGCGTCGATCCTGCTGTTGATGGACCTCATCGGTGACCTTCTGCCACCGGGCGTGATCAACGTCGTCAACGGTTTCGGTGTGGAGGCGGGCAAGCCGCTGGCGTCCAACCCACGGGTACGCAAGGTCGCCTTCACCGGGGAGACCACCACGGGGCGGCTGATCATGCAGTACGCCTCGGAGAACCTCATCCCGGTCACACTGGAGCTGGGCGGCAAGAGCCCCAACCTCTTCTTCGCGGACGTGGCCGCCGAGCGTGACGCGTTCTACGACAAGTCGTTGGAGGGTTTCACGCTCTTCGCCCTCAACCAGGGTGAAGTGTGCACCTGCCCCTCTCGGGCCCTGATCCAGGACTCCATCTACGACGACTTCATGGCCGACGCCCTGGCCAGGGTCGGCCGGATCAAGCAGGGGAACCCGCTGGACACCGAGACCATGGTGGGCGCCCAGGCCAGCAACGACCAGTTGGAGAAGATCCTGTCCTACATCGACATCGGTCGTCAGGAGGGCGCCAAGGTGCTCACCGGGGGAGGCCGGGCCGAGCTGGAGGGCGATCTGGCGGACGGGTACTACGTCACCCCGACGGTCTTCGAAGGTCACAACGACATGCGTATCTTCCAGGAGGAGATCTTCGGCCCCGTGGTGTCCGTGGCGCGCTTCGACGACTACGCCGACGCCATCAAGATCGCCAACGACACCCTGTACGGGCTCGGCGCGGGTGTGTGGTCGCGGAACGGCAACATCGCCTACCGGGCCGGTCGCGACATCCAGGCCGGCCGTGTGTGGGTGAACAACTTCCACTCCTACCCGGCGCACGCGGCCTTCGGTGGCTACAAGCAGTCGGGGATCGGTCGAGAGAACCACAAGATGATGCTCGACCACTACCAGCAGACCAAGAACCTTCTGGTCAGCTACTCGGAGCAGGCGATGGGTCTGTTCTGATGGACGCTCACGGCGATGACACGACGGTCGAGCGGGTGGCGGTCACCGATCGGGCGGCGGCCCTGATCCGGGAGCTGACCACCGATCACGGCCCGTTGATGTTCCACCAGTCCGGCGGCTGCTGTGACGGCAGTTCCCCGATGTGCTATCCGGTGGGGGAATTCCGTACCGGAGCCTCCGACGTGCGTCTCGGGGACCTGGACGTGGGGCTTTCGGACCCGGTGCCGGTGTGGATGTCGCGCTCACAGTTCGAACTGTGGAGCCACACCCACTTGACCATCGACGTCGTCCCGGGGCGGGGCTCGGGCTTCTCGGTGGAGGCCCCGACCGGACAACGGTTCCTGATCAGGTCGCGGTTGATGAGTGAGGAGGAGTCGGCTCGGCTGGAGAACGAGGGCTGAACCGTCTCCGACCGACCACGACACAGGCCCGAACGGGGGATGGGGCGGGGCCGACCGGGGAAGGGGCCCGACCGGCCGGCGCCCGTGTGCACACGTTCAAGAGACGTTGTTCTCGGCCCCGCTCTTGGTGAAGCGATCGCTTTCCAGCCGGTCGGCCAGCTCGTCCGTGCCCAGCAGGTCCCGACGGATCCGACCGGTCCGATACCCGACCCGGGCCACGATGTGGCCGGCGACCGGAACCGTCACCACCTGGAACAGGCCCACCAGGACCAGGGTCCCGGCGCTGAACACACCGGTCTCCTCCTGAGGAAGGATTCGCAGACCGATTCCCACCAACACCAGCAACAGCCCAAGGACCTGGGGCTTGGAAGCGGCGTGCATACGGGAGAGCAGGTCGGGGAAGCGGAGCAGACCGATTCCGGCGATGAGGGACAACAGCGCCCCGGCCAGAAGGCACAGAATCGCGATCCAGTCCAGGATCTGGACGAACTCTTCGCTCACGAGGTCTTCCCCTCCTCTTCGACCGTGTCCTCAGCGAGCCGGAAGACCGACGGGCCCTCATCGTCGTGACTCTCGGTGCGTCGGGCGACGAACTTGGCGATACTGACCGACCCCACGAAACCCAGCAGCGACAACACCAGCAGGGTGGGCAGGACCGTGGGGTCGCGGTTGAACGCCGCGTAGGCACCCAGACCGGTCAGGGAGAAGGCCAGCAAGGCGTCGACGGACAGTGCCCGGTCGAGGATGCTGGGCCCCAGCAGGAGTCGGACCATGCTCATCAGCGCGGCCACCGCGAGCAGGACGGCGATGATGATCCACAGCGTGTTCACACGCTCCCCCTCTCAGAGGCCAACACGGCCTCCAGATCGGCGATGTTCTCCCGGGTACCGATCCCGCGGGCGATGCGCTCCTCCAGCGCGTGGACGTCCTTCTTCGCCTTGGCCGCCTCCTCCTGGTTCCGCGCGCCCAACACGTGCACGTACAGCACGTGTTCGGGCTGGGAAGCCTCCACGATCACACTGCCCGGGATGATCGACGTGGCGATGGCGACACACACCATGATCAGGTCGGAATCGGTGCGCATCCGTACGGCGATCACCGAGCTCTTCACCGGTGGGCCGGGGCGGAGCACCCAGGAGCTGACCTCGATGCTCGCGGCGAACATCTTGCCCAGGATGTACAGGAGCATGTAGACGCCCTGTACCGGCCAGAACCGGAAGCCCGGAACGATCGGTGGCAGTGGAAAGACCATCATGATGGCCAACGAGACCAGGAACCCCAGGACGGCGAGCCCCAACGACTCTGGCCGTGGCTGGAAGGCGTTGAAGAGCAACATCCAGACCACGGTCATCCCCAGGGCCACCGGGATCTGAACCTTGCCCAGCCGGCTTCGGACCGCGCGCACGCGCAGCTTCTTGCGGACCTTCTTCTTGGTCTGCGGTTCGTTCATCGAGAGCCTCCCAGGACCGCGTCGATGTAGGGAGTGCGTGCCATCAGATCGGTCGCGGCCTCCGAGGAGTAGGCGATGAGCGGTCCGGCGAACACGGTCATGGCCAGGCCGAAGGCGACCAAGGCCACGGTCGCGCCCACCATGCTCTTGGGCAGGACCACCGAGGTCACCACTGGAGTGGCCGCGGTGGAGGTGTCCCCCAGACGGGAGGACGGGCCGACCGCGTCGCCCGGACCCAGGGCCGCGGTGGAGGTGTCATCGTCCTCGGTGTCCTCCAGTACGGTGCCGGGCTCGGCGACCATGCCTTCGGACGGGGCGCGCCAGAAGGCGTAGTTCCACACGCGGGCGATGACGTACAGGGTCAGCAGGCTGGTGAGCACCGAGGCGCCGACCAAGGTGTAGGCGAGAGGAGTACCCGCGTCGACACCGGCCTGCATCAGCCCGATCTTGCCGAGGAAGCCCGACAGCGGCGGGATGCCGCCCAGATTCATCGCGGGGATGAAGAACAAGATGGCCAGGATCGGCGCGATCTTGGCCAGGCCACCGAGGTTGTCCAGCGCCGTGGATCCGCCTCTGCGTTCGATCAGACCCGTCACCAGGAACAACGTGGTCTGCACGGTGATGTGGTGGGCGATGTAGTACACCGCGCCGGCCATGCCCAGCTGGCTGCCGAGGGCCACGCCGAACACCATGTAACCGATGTGACTGATCAAGGTGAACGACAGCAGACGCTTGATGTCGGTCTGCGCCACCGCGCCCAAGATGCCCAAGAGCATGGTGGCCAGGGCCACCCACATCAGGGCGTCGTTGAGCTGGACGCCGGGGAACAGTAGTGTCTGCGTCCGAATGATCGCGTACACGCCCACCTTGGTGAGCAGCCCCGCGAACACCGCGGTGACCGGAGCCGGAGCGGTGGGGTAGGAGTCCGGCAGCCAGGCCGCGAGGGGGAACACCGCCGCCTTGATACCGAAGGCCACCAGCAGGATGACCTGTAGGATCAAGGCCAGGTCCGAGGAGAGCTCGGGTAGGCGCTCACCGAGCTGGGCCATGTTCACGGTTCCGGTCGCACCGAAGATCAACGCGATGGCGAGCAGGAACAGCACAGAGGAGACCAGCGAGACCACCACGTAGGTGGCGCCCGCCCGCATCCGCGACTGGGTACCGCCCAGGGTCAACAGCACGTAGCTGGCGGTCAGCAGGATCTCGAAACCGACGTAGAGGTTGAACAGGTCACCGGCGAGGAAGGCGTTGGAGACACCGGCCACCAGGATCAGGTAGGTCGGCTGGTACACCGACAACGGCGCCACCTCGGCCTTGCCGGCCATGCCCTGACCGATCGAGTAGATCAACACGGCCAGGGTCACGGCGGCGGAGACCGTCACCATCAACGCGGACAAGCGATCGGCGACCAGCGTGATGCCGATCGGAGTCTCCCAGCCGCCCACTTGGACGGCCTGGGGCCCGAACACGTCGGCACCCACCATCAACGCGGCACCGATGACCAGCACGAGCGTCAGGGCGATGACACTGAGCCATTGCTGGACCCGCGGCCAGCGGATGCCCATCGCGAGCTTCACGCCGGCCGCGAAGAGCGGCAGCACCACCGGCAAGGGGACGAGGTAGTGCAGGAGTCCGGCGAAGTGGTCCCATCCCATGGTCAGTCGTTCCCTTGCAGGTCGCTGTCCTCTGCGCGAGCCAGGCGTTCACGCTCTGCCCGCATGGTCTGACGTGCCTGACGCCGTTGCGAACGGATGCGGCGACGCAGCTCGCGCCACAGTTCGCGTTCGGCGGCGCGGTCCGCACGTCGATGCTCACGCAGCCGCTTGCGGCCCAGACGAATGCGGCCACGCAGCTCCGTCACCTGATTGACCATGCTCTGTTGCCGGTCGGCCAGGCGACGCACCTTCTCCTGGGACCGTTCGTCGACCTTGCCGTCCTCGGCTTCCACCTCGAATCGGGCCAGCTCGGCCTGGGCGGCCGCGATCTCCGCCTTGATTCGGGCCTGTTCGGCCAGCTCTTGGGCGTCGGCGGCGGCGATGGTCGCTTGGAGCTCGGCGCGCTGCCTGCGGATGTCCGCTCGCAGTCGGCGACGCTCCTTCAGGAAACGCTGACGTACCGCGCGTCGACCCTCGCCCTGCACGATCCGCAGGTCCTCGGCGTCGTCTTGGACCTCGTCGTTGCCCTCCAGCTGCCAGCTCCGGTAGGCCAGGGCCAACAGGAAGGCCGTGATGCCGAGGGTGATGACGATCGCCGTCAAGATCAACGCCTGTGGCAGTGGGTCGGTCATCTCCTCGATGTCGGAGGTGAACCACCGGACCGGAGGGCCACCCGGCTCCCCCGCCATGGCCAGGATCATCAGGTTGACGCCGTTGCTCATCACGATGAAGCCCAGCAGTACCCGGGTGAGGCTGCGTTCCAACAGGAGCACCACACCGACCGCGACGAGGAAACCGATGACGATGACGAGGGTCAGGCTGGGTGTCTCGCTCACGGAGTGACCTCCTCGGCTCGTGCGGGGGCTCCGTGCGCGGCCGCGTCCTCCTCGTACAGGGCGTCCCGTTCGATCTGTTCGTCGATCCGAGCACCGAGGCTGCGCAGGATATCCAGGATCAGACCGATGACCAGCAGGTACACACCGATGTCGAAGAGCAGCGAGACCGTCACGTGGGCTTGGCCCAAGAGCCAGAAATCGATGTAGAAGTCGGCCCCGGCGAGCACGTCCTCGAGGAAGATGGCGCCACCGAGCGCCGTACCCGTGGCTATGGCCAGACCGGCGCCGATCAGTGCGCCCGGCTGCACCCACGCGGTGGCGTACAGCTCGAACCTGCCACCGGCGAGGTAGCGGACGATGAACGCCAGACCCGCCACGATGCCACCGGCGAAACCACCGCCGATGTCCGTGTGACCGGTGAGCAGCAGGTACACCGAGATCGCCATGATCACGGGGAAGAGGAAGCGCGAGACCACCTCGAAGATGATCGACCGGCGTTCGGTGGGTTGTGCTTCCGCACCGGGCAACCAAGCGCGGTTCCACTGCGGCCTGACGTGCATGTGCTGCGGAGCGACCCGCAGGTCGCCCAGCTCCACTCGATCGTGCCCGTTGGTGGGCTTGGGCGGAGGAGCGACGGACAACGCCATCACACCACTGGGTGCCTTCCGGGGCTGGGCCCGGCGGCGCACGAACATCAGGCTCGCCACACCGGCGGCCGCGGCGGCCAGCACCGCGATCTCGCCCATGGTGTCCCAGGCGCGGACGTCGACCAGCAGCACGGAGATGATGTTGTAGCCGCCGGCCTCGTCGGCCGCGTCCACGTAGGACGGGCCATCGGGGCCGCCCAGGGCGATGGAGGGTTCTTGCCGACCGGCCAGGGCGTACCACGTCATGGTGGCCGCGAGCAGGCCGGTGGCGGCGCCGATCGTCAGGTTCCAGATCCGGCGGCCTCTGAGCGCGGGTGCCGAGAACTGGGCCGGGAAGCGGCGCAGCACCAGGACGAAGACCACCAGGCTGACGGTTTCGACGAGGAACTGGGTGAGCGCGATGTCGGGTGCGCCCTGCAGGTAGAACAAGGCGGCCACACCGTAACCGCCGACACCGACGAGGATGACCGCGTACAGACGGCGCCGCACGAACAGGATCAACAGACAGGTGATGACGATGATCAGCGCGGGGATGACCTGAACCGGGGTGTCCCACAGGCGCAGTGGCGGGTAGTCGCCCACCCAGATCCGGCCCGTGATCATGGGGACGCCCGCACAGACCACGAGGAACACCAGGATGGTGCCGAGGTAGACCGGGAGCGAACCGCGCTGGGTGCTACCGGTGACCTGGAGGGCCAGGCTCTCCAACCCCGCCGTCATCCGACGGTAGTTGCGCTCGGGATGAAAGACCGTGAACCGAGTACCGAGCCAGGCCACCCGGTGGCGGAAGTAGAACAGCACCAGACCACCGGCGACGCAGACCGCCGACAGCAGCAGGGGCGCCTCCCATCCGTGCCACAGGGCCAGGTAGGAGGGGTGTTCCTCGTGCGGTCCCGGAGGGACCGTGTCGGCGTAGACGGCGAAGAGCGGGTCGATCCAGGAGGAGAGGAGACCGCCGAACAGGCTGAGCACGGCCAGGACCACGGCCGGTGCGAGGAAGGGGGCACCGGGGGCCTGGACCGGGGTGGGCGGCACACCCTCCTTGTCGAGGAAGGCGCCCCACAGGAAGCGCAGACTGTAGGCCACCGTGAAGGTCGAACCGACCACCAGGCCGAGCAGGACCAGGGCGTCGATGACACCGCCCTCGGTGTAGGCACCGAAGGCGAGTTCCTTGGCGACGAAACCGGCGGTGGGCGGCAGACCGGACATGGAGGCCAGGGCCACGACCGTGACCCAGAAGGTGCCCGGCATGGCTTTGCGCAGTCCGGAGAGTTCACGCAGGTCTCGGCTCCCGGTGCCGTGATCGATGATGCCGACCACGAGGAACAGGGGAGCTTTGAAGAGGGAGTGCGCGACGAGCATCGCGATTCCCGCGAGGGCGGCGGCCCGGGTTCCGGTGCCCAGCAGGGCGATGAGGAAACCGAGCTGACTGATGGTGCCGTAGGCCAGAACGAGCTTGAGGTCGACCTGGCGTAGTGCTTTCCATCCACCGAGCACCATGGTGATGACACCGAAGAACAGTGCCATGGCCTGCCAGACGAGGACGTCGCCGAAGACGGGGGTGAGACGGGCGACCAGGTAGACACCCGCCTTGACCATCGCCGCGGCGTGCAGGTAACCGGAGACCGGTGTGGGAGCCTGCATGGCGGCGGGGAGCCAGAGGCTGAAGGGGAACAGCGCCGACTTGGACATGGCGCCGATCATGATCAGCACGAGGGCCGCGTCGACGATGGCACCGGAGGTCGGAGGGTCGGCGACGATCTCGGAGATCACGTAGGTCCCGGCGGTCTCGCCGAGCATGACCATGCCGACCAGCATCGCCAGACCGCCGAAGGTGGTGACGGTCAGGGCCGTCATCGCAGCCCGGCGACTGTCCTTCGATTCGGCCTTGTGGCCGACCAGAAGGTAGGAGAAGACCGTGGTCAGTTCCCAGTAGATGAAGAGCTGGATGAGGTCATCGGCCAGTACGAGACCGAGCATGGCGCCCGCGAACGCGACGAACACGCCGGCGAAGCGGGGCAGTCCCGGTTCGGAGTCACTGAAGTAGCGCGCGCAGTAGACCAGGATGAGGGTGCCCACGCCCGCGGCGATGAGCGTCATGACCAGTCCGAGGGCGTCCATGTGCAGGCCGAGCCGCAGCGAGAACTGTGGTGCCCACTCGACGGCTTCGGACAGGCCCTCGCCGTTCAGGATGGTCGGTAGCTGGAACAGGGCCCATATGGTCGACAGACCGGGAACGATCGCGAGCGCGTAGAAGCCGTTGCGGCCCCACAGGCGCACTAGTAACGGCGCGACCGCTGCGGTGATGAAATGCGCGACCAGCACTGTTGTCAATGCGCCCCTCCCGGACCGGTCCGGGCCCACCCGGGAACCTCGGGCGGACGTCCACTGCCCCGCAGTAAACGACGCCGCCCACAGTCGGACCGAAGGGGATGTCGTTTCCGTGTCGAGGGGCATGGATCTACTTGAATTTGCGTGCTTAAGCTATTTAATAGTTAGGCTACACACACGTCAAACTACCGCGCGGGTCGGGTACCCGTGCGCAGAGCCCAGCCAGCGAGGACCGTTTCGTGCTCGATGAGACCCCCGAGGCCTGTTCTGAACAGCAGGGACGCACTGAGCCGAACTCGGCTGAACTCGAAGAGTTCCAGCGCGTGTGGACCGAACTCATCAACGCGGCGCTTCATGCCCGATCCCGGGGCGGGCACGGGCATCGCGGTGTTGATGAGGTCACCTTGACGCAGTCGCTCCTCATGGAGACGGTGCGTGGGATGGAGAACCCGAGTGTCGGTGCCATCGCCCACATCGTCGGTGTGTCCTCGCCCTCGGCCACTCGGATGATCCAGCAGTTGGAGCGTAAGGGGATGATGGCCCGACGGCGCTCGGAACGTGACGAACGCAGCACCGTGGTCACCATCACGGAGGAGGGCGAGCGAGCCCTGGCCGAACGTCGCAAGTACATGGAACGAAAGCAACGCCAGGTCTTCGACGCGATCAGGCCCTCACTGCGCCCGCTCGTTCTCGACGTCCTGCGTGATCTGCGCGACGCCATAGACGAGACCTGATCTGGGTCCTGGCGAGACGGTCCTCGGCTTCGACCGTGGTTCTCAGGGGTCTCCTTCGTCCACCCCGGTCACTTCCTCCATCGAGCGGTTCGCCCTGTGGGGCGGGCGACCAGGCTCGCCTGATCGATTCCCGGATGCTCTGCCCTGGGCAGATCTGCTCAAGGGCGAAACGATGGCGAGCCCGCCCCCGCCCGGCACAGGCTGGAAACACCGGTCCGGAACGAGCGCACGGCTCGTTCCCGACGACGCCGGTACGAGGAGGGATCGATGTACGCCACACTCGCCACCGAGTACTCATCGAGCGGTGGGTTCGACGACCAATTGGCGGCGCGCCTGTTGCGCAGTCGCGTCGTCCTGCTCGGCGGCCAGGTCGACGAGGAGAGCGCCAACCGGGTGTGCGCGCAGATCCTCCTGCTGGCCGATGACGATCCGCACAAGGACATCACCGTGGCGATCAACAGCCCCGGTGGAGTGATCAGCGCCGGACTCGCCATCTACGACACGATGAACTTCGTGCCCAACGACGTGTCCACTCTGGTCATGGGCTTCGCCGCCAGCATGGGGCAGTTCCTGGCCTGTACCGGGGCGTCGGGCAAGCGTTACAGCATGCCGCACGCGCGGATCATGATGCACCAGCCATCCGGAGGACTCGGCGGGACCGCCGCCGACATCGCGATTCAGGCCGAGAACCTGGCGCACACCAAGAGCACCATGGTGCGGCTCATCGCCGAACACAGTGGCCAGAGCGAACGGACCATCGCTGAGGATCAGCACCGGGACGCCTGGTTCACCGCTGAGGAGGCCCGGGAGTACGGCTTCATCGACCACGTGGTCGAGACCGCCGATCAGATGGCGGGTGGGATGCGGTTCGGTGGCTCGGCGCCGGGGTTCGCCCACCGGACGGGAGGTGTCCGATGAGCGGGCGTTACACGGTGCCGATGGTGGTCGAACGGACCCCGCGAGGAGAGCGTTCGTTCGACGTGTTCAGCAGGCTGTTGTCCGAACGGATCATCTTCCTGGGCACACCGATCGACGACGACGTCGCCAACGTGGTCATGGCGCAAATGCTGCATTTGGACCATGAGAGTCGCGAGACCGACATTCAGCTCTACATCAACTCGCCCGGGGGATCGAATACCGCGCTGACCGCCATCTACGACACGATGCGGTTCGTCAGGGCGGATGTGGCCACGGTATGCATGGGGCAGGCGGCCTCGGCCGCCGCGGTCCTGCTCGCGGCGGGTACCGCCGGCAAGAGGTCCGCTCTGGAGCATTCCCGGGTACTGCTGCATCAGCCCTCCACCGAAGGACGGGGGCAGGCGGCGGATCTGGAGATCCAGGCGGCGGAGATCTTGCGAGTGCGCTCCCAGGTGGAGGAGATCCTGTCCCGACACACGGGGCACAGCCAGGAACGGCTGCGGATCGATACCGACCGGGACAAGATCTTCACCGCCGCACAGGCCAAGGAGTACGGCCTGGTGGATCAGGTGATCGCCACTCGGGAGACGACACCCTTGGCGGCCCGGAGGTGAAAAAGGGGCGGTGGTTCCGACCGGGGCGCGCCGGAACCACCGCCGTGCGCCGCGCGCCTGGGGACGAGCCGCGAAGGCGGCGCCGTCCCGTGGAGGTGGGGGTCAAGCGGCCAGGGAGAGCACCCGTGCCTGCTGGGGAGAGGAAGGAAGGAGCGGTCCCGGAGCCGGGTTCGGCCGTCGCCGTTCGACCCGCTCCAGATGGAACGGCACGGTGCGTTGGTACAACTCACCGAGCACGTCGGTGATGCTCAGCCCCAGTGACCGGTACACCGCGGCCAGGAGTTCGGAGGAAGCCTCTTTGCGCCCGCGCTCGATCTCGGACAGATAGGGCAGGGAGACCTGGGCGTCCTCGGCGACCTCGCGCAGGGTTCGCCCCTGCTCCACGCGGGTGCGGCGCAACAGGTCGCCGATGAGATCCCGCATGAGCGGCTCGCCCTCCGGCCCGGCGGGGCGAGGACCCCTGCGTGCCTCGTCCAGGGAGTGCAGGACGCTCTCGCTCATCGGTGCCCCCTCGTCGAAAGGATCTTTTGGGATTTCGACCCTACGCTCCGAAACGCTGTGCGGGGAGGGGGTCCGTGGCCTTATGCGGACGGCAGAAGTGGAGTGGCCTCGTCGCCTGAGGCGTTCCCTGCTGGTCTGAGGTGGTCGGGCTCGGGCCTAAGGCAGGGAGGGGGACACGGATCTAGCGCACTCTTGCGATGTGCGGCAGGGGGCCTTAGCACGAGTCTGGAACCAGTCGAGGGAACGACCCCGGCACCCGACCAAGAGGAGAGACCATGTACGCCGACCTCACCGCTCAGGCCGCTGACATCTACCGTGCCGAGGCCGAGCGTACGGCTCGCCATGAGCGCTTGATCGCTGAGGCCCAGGGGGGTGAACAGGACCGGTTCCGCCGTGTCTGGGCGCGGCTTCGGGTACAGCGCACCCCTCGCACCCTGGCCGCCTGAGGACCGGCCCGGGGGGAACACGAGGTGACGTGTCGAACAGGGGTCGACACGACACCTTCGTGGGCGCGTGGGGGTCGACCTCGGCCGCGTCCCGACGCACGCGCCGAGGAATATACGGCAAGGGTCCTTGGAACGCGCGTAATTCACGTGCGGTCTTCGGGAAACGCCGGCGCCATTGATGCCGAACGTGCGCACCATGGCTTGATCTTCTGTTCTCCCGGGTCGATTTCGTGGGGATCGGAGAAGGTTCTGCGGGCAGATTCGCGGGAATTCGTCGTCGATTCTCCGATCTCGAATCAGCGGAGGGTCTTGGCCGTCGAGCGCGGGCCTGAAAGCCCCGGGAAACGGCACCGCCGAGAGGGGCCTCGCCCGGCACGCCGAACTCGGTGTGGATCTTCGTGCGGAGGACGAGTCAAGAGCGAACGCGTTCGTTCGGCTCGGGGGACAGCGGTTCCGCGTAGGCGGACAGTGCCGCGTCGAGGAGGTCGTGGGCCTCACCGATTCTCGCCTCGGATTCGGCGAGGTCGGCGAGCATGGCGTGCGAGTCCGCCTTCTCGAGGCGGGTGCTGACGCGCTCACTCAGCCGCAAGACGTCCTCCAGGGCCGGCTTGGCGCCGGCCGGATCGGCCGCCGCCAGCTTGGTGGTGGCAAGCCCCATCAGTACCCCGATCCGGGCGAAGGTCTCTTCCTCCTCGGTGAAGAATTCCAGTGCCCGATGGAAGTAGTCGATGGCGGATTCGTGTTCCCCCAGGTCACGATTGGTTTCTCCCAGACGTCGCAGCATGAGGGCGATTCCTCGGTTGCGGCCGAGCCGGGTATGGATGGCCAGTGCGCTCTCGAAGTGGGTGCGTGCCTGGACGGGGCGACCTCTGGCCAGTTCGCACACCCCGAGCCCTTCCAAGGAGGAGGCCTGGCCCAGCGTGTGTTCGGCCCGCCGCCATAGGCCCAAGGCCGACTCGTTGAGTTCGGCGGCCCGGTCGGGTTCATGAGCGTGTAAGTGCCGAGTGGCGAGCACCGTCGACATCATGGCCTGGGCCGCGGGATCATCGAGCGCGCGGGCGGAGGCGGCGCCGATCTCGCAGATCCGTTCCCACGTGCCCGACCGTTCGCGCAACAGGAAGAAGCCGAGCAGGGCCTCGCACAGCTGCCAACAGGTGGAGTGCCGATCGGTGGACGCGCTGAAGCGCACGATGGCCTGGAGGGTTTCCAGCTCGGCCTCCAACCATTCCACCGCCCGCAGTTCGGAGGGGAACCTTTGCTTGGGCAGGCGCTCGTAGACGGGGGCCAAGTGCCAACGGCCCGGATTCAGGGTCCGATCGGCCGAGGCGGTGGTGGTCAGGTAGTACTCCAGCACACGGTCGAGGGCCGCCTCGGCCTCCTCCGCGGGTTCGTCCTCGATGGCTCGGGACCGCGCGTGTGGCCGGATCAGGTCGTGCTGGCGGAACCGACCCTGGGGGAGCCTCTCCAAGAGATCGGCCGTGACCAGGTGATCCAAGAGGTCCTCGGTCTCGGATGGCTCCGTGGACAGGAGCGCGGAGGCGACCTCCACGGTCAGGTCCCGGCCGGGCAGCAGACCGAGTAAGCGGTGGAGACGCCGTGCCGGAGCGGACAGCTGCCGATAGGAGGCGGTGAACACGTCCTCCACCGAGGACTCCCCGGTGCGGCTGAACCGGGCCGGACGCTCGCTCCCCTCCTCCGCCAAGCAGGAGACCAGACGGCTCAAGGGCTGGTGCGGGCGCAAGGTCAGTCCGCTGACGGCGACGCGTAGGGCCAGGGGGAGTCGCCCGCACAGTCCCACCAAGGCGCGGGCCGAGGAGGGGTCGGTGTGGGTTCGTTCGTCACCGAGCAGGCGCGCCACGAGTTCGATGGCCTCGATCTCTCCCAAAGGGCGGATGTCCAGGTACTCGGCACCGTCCAGGCGCAGTCCCGCCGGCCGCAGCCGGGTGGTCACCAGGATCAGGTGCGGGCCTCGACCTGGGGCCAGGGCGCGGACTTGTGCGGCGGTCGCGGCGTTGTCGAGGAGGAAGGCGACCCGTTTGCCATGGGTGTGGTCACGGAAGGCCTCCGCCCGGGCGGCGAACGTGGTGGGGACCGAGCCCGGTCGGACGCCCAGTGCGCGTAGGAACGAACCCAGTACCTCCGAGGGATCGGCCGGGCCGGTCTCGATGAACCCTTGGAGGTCGGTGTGCAGGACGCCATCGGGGAAGTGCTCCGCGACCGCGTCGAGGAAGTGGGTGGCCAAGGCGGTCTTGCCGACACCGCCGGTGCCGGTGAGCACCATGGTCCGGCCGTGCCCCTCACGGGCGATCTCGTGCTGGAGGACGTTCAGGCGGTGGAACTCGGGTTCGCGGTCGGTGAAGATCCGCGGTGGCATCGGCAGTCGGTGGGGCATGGCAACGGAGCGGCCCGTGCCCAGGTCCAGGGAGCCGGGAATCGCTCCCGCCTGGATCAGCGCACCGCCGTGCGCCACCCCCGCTTCGCCGTCGACGGGGGCGCGCCGTTCACTCTCATGAGGGAGCATGGAGGGCCTCTCTCGACGTCGACGGAAAAGATTCTGCCCTTGACCGGTGCCGGTAATCCCGGAGTGGGGTTCCTCACATGTCCTCACGTTCCGGGCGTGGGTCCTTGAAGTGCGAAAGGCAGGTAAGGGCCGGCAAAAGCTCTTACCGATATTCGTGTCTTCTGTGTTTAATCCTCTTTGTTCGGGAAGGACGGGAGAGCGTCTAACTGTGGGAGGTCTTAAGTGGAGATCACCGGCATTATCAGCGCACTGATCGTCGGACTGATCGTCGGTGCGCTGGGACGACTCGTCGTTCCCGGCAAGCAGCACCTGCCGATCTGGTTGACCCTGATCCTGGGTATCGTGGCCGCGTTGCTCGGAGGGTGGATCGCGGCGATGTTGGGGGTGGCGAACTTCTTCCTCGTGTTGCTCGTCCAGGTCTTGGTGGCGGCGGGGATCGTCTACCTCGCCGATGGGCTGTACTCGAAGAACGCACGCAGCACCGCATGACAGGCCGCGTTTTCACGAATCTCGACCCGAGGCCACCGGATTCGATCCGGTGGCCTCGACCACGTGTACGGTTCGTCCTGAACGTGTTGATTCCTCCGCCGCCGCCAGTACGGCCACCACGTCCCGGCCGAATCGCAGGTCACACGGATCCCCTGGATCACCGTTCACCTGGGCCGCGAGCCGGTCGATCGCGGCACCGAACGCCTCCACTGGGTCGCCCTCCCCGCCGGGGACCGAACGCCGACCACGTTCCCCGTACAGATCGATGCAGAACGTCTCCGTTCCGGGGGCCGCGTCCAGCGTCATCGAGAACGAACCGACCGCTCCGCCCCGGTGACGGGTCAACAAATGTGTGCTGTCCCGAGGTCCGGTCAACGCGGTGACCTCTTCCACCGATCCCAGTACCGGGAGTACCACCGACAGCAGGTGCGGGCCCACGTCCCATAGGCCCCCCTTCTCCCGGCGCCAAGGGGAGGCACCGTAGGGGTTGCCGGGTTGGAAGATCGACGCGAACAGGGTCGCCCGTGCCCCATGCCAATCGCCTTCGGCCGCGCCGGCGCGCAGGAAGTCGTTCACGTTGTCGAAGAACCGGTTGGTGAAGAAGACCACGGAGGCCAGCCCACGTGTCTCGGTCTCGGTGAGCAGGGCGTCGGCTGCCTCCAAGGTCAAGGAGACCGGTTTGTCCAGGAGTAGGTGTCGGCCGGCCCGGGCCGCACGTAGCGCGAGGTCGCCCTGGACGTGCGGGGGCAACGCGATGGCCACGGCGTCGACGTCGGTGATGAGCGCGTCCACGTCCGTGTAGGGGCGGGTGCCCAGATGCGCGGCCAGGTGGGCGGCCTTGTTCGGATCACGTCCCCACACACCGATGAGTTCCACCTTCGGGTGCGCGGCCAAGGCGGCCCCCTGTGTTTCCCGGGCCCAGTGACCGGTGCCCAGCAACCCGAATCGCAGTCCCATGCGTGTCCCTTCGAGATCGAGGATCCATCAGTTGAACCTTGGCTTACGGGAGCGCTCCCAGCAAGGGGAGGGCCCAGAGGCCGGTCTCGTCCCGATGTGTGGGGCCGC
Source organism: Nocardiopsis alkaliphila YIM 80379 (assembly GCF_000341005.1). Classification (GTDB taxonomy): domain Bacteria; phylum Actinomycetota; class Actinomycetes; order Streptosporangiales; family Streptosporangiaceae; genus Nocardiopsis; species Nocardiopsis alkaliphila. The sequence goes on from NZ_ANBD01000044.1 coordinate 65,447, forward strand.
CGTTCGAGGTGGCCGGATGCGGACGTTGATTCGGGCTGTTTCCGAACAAAAGCGCTGGTGGTTCGGGTTCTCCCGATCCGATGGCGTTGATGGGGCTCGGCGAGCTTCGGTAAACGCCTGGTGGTTTCCGGCGGGCTCCCGCATGATGGTTTCTCGGAAGACGCAGGTCACAGAAGGAACCGGAACGAGGGCCCGGCCTCGACCTGCCAGAGACTTTCGCGAAACGGGGCCTGCCGCCGTGATCGCCACTCCCCGCCGCCCTGGAACCGATGACCGACCCCTGGTGACCAAGGCACCTTCCCACGGGTGCCGCCACACCCCGCTGCTCGCGCTCACATCCAAGGGGGACGACGTGGTGAGCCTCGACCCGACGAGTCTGGACCTGGAGCCGATCATGGCGCGGGAGGTGATCGAGTCCGTGTTCGTCGACCACTTGGCCGAGACCGCGATCCGTGCCGCCGGACTCATCTCCCATCGTTGGGCCCTGGCCGTGCCGGAGCGACCCACCGAACCGATCAAGTTCGAGACCGCCCGCCAGGCCCGGGTGTGGCTGGACACCAAGACGGGGGTGTTGCTCGACTGCGCCGATCACGCGCAGGCCATGGGTGAGCACTTGACGGTCTGCCGGATCGCCGAGTCGCTCGAGGCCCACCTACGCGGTGGAGGCGACTTCCAGACGCGTGTCAGGTTGTTGCGCTCAGGGGTACGTTCCGCCCGGTGCGCGGCGGACACGGTGTGGGAGGCGCGCCTGCGCAACCTCCTCGGGTTGGTCTTGGCCGAGTCGGGAGAGCTCCAGGCGGCGAACACGGAACTCGTCGCCGCACTGGACCTGGCGGAAACGGACGGGGATGACCGAGGACGTGCCTCGTCCTTGCGATGCCGGGGCATCGTGGCCCAGCGGGACCGGCGGGACGAGGACGCGTTGGCGTTGTTCGATCGGGCCCGTTCGTACATGGGATCATGGGCCGGGCGAAAAGAGACCGCCGCACTGGATCTGTCGACCGGTCGGTCGCTGGTGAACCTGGGCAGGTTCGACCACGCCCTGGAGGCCCTCGACGGCGCGATGGGGGTTCTCTCCGACCCGGACGGTGCCGGGGGAGTCGACGAGGTCGAGGTCGCCGCGGTCCGATCGGAGCGAGGACGTGCGCTCATCGCCAAGCGCAGGACCGACGAGGCCCGGGTGGAACTGGAGCTGGCACTGGAGGGGTTCGCCGCTCACGAGAAGATCACCCGGATGGCCCGGGTGCGTGAGCTGCTCGCGGGGCTGGGACAGCTGGTCGGGGAGACCGACTGGCGGCGGCATCTGGTGGAGGCCGCACGGCTCCACGAGGAGGCCGGCGACGATGGCGCCGCGGAGCGGGCTCGCCGCCACCTTTGACGAGTCAATGCGGCGATCGACCAACGAACCTTCTATCGGGGTGGCCTGCGGTTTCGGGCTTGGGATACGAAACCACCCTTGACAGGTGGTTCCGATGAACCGACTATGGGCGCACGAAAAGGTGCAAGCGCTTGCACCTTTCAGGTCACGTTCCGGTGGAAAGACACCGCTGATCGTCCCCTGGGGACTGTTTTTGGATGCCTTCGGTCGGCTCGGCGCCTGCGCCGACCGATGCGAGCGGCCGTCCACGCGATCTCTGGCCAGACGATGAGCGAAGGTCGGCCCGGGTTCGGCCGTCCGAGCGACATCGGCGCCGCCAGAGGCGGCGTGGTGACCGCGAGCCCGGAATGACCCGAAAAACAGGACCTGGCCCCACCGGCGGACTCGGCGCCGCACCGAAACCGTTTGCGCACAACCCGCCTCAGCGCCGGGTCAGAGCAGGCGACGCGCCCCGGCCGACGGCAACGCCGTGAACACCTCCGGCACGCCGAACCCACGTTCGGCGAAGGCCGCGAGCACCATCTGTTCACACGGCCGGACATGGTCGTTCTCCACGAGCGCGATCACGCAACCGCCGAACCCGCCCCCGGTGATCCGCGCCCCCAGTGCGCCCGCCGAGAGCACCGCGTCGACCGCGGTGTCCACCTCGGGAACGCTCACCTCGTAGTCGTCGCGCAGGGAGAGGTGCGAGGAGGTGAACAAGGGGCCGATCTCGCGCGGGCGGTCGGCGCGCAGCAGCTCCACGGTTTCCAGGACGCGCTCGTTCTCCGTCACCACGTGCCTGACCCGGGCACGGGTGGATTCGTCGGGGAGCTCGGCCAAGACCTCGGGAAGGTCCTCGGCACCGACCTCCCGCAGTGACCGGACCCCCACGATGGCGGCGGCCTTCGCACAGGACCTTCGGCGCTGGGCGTAGGCGCCACCTGCGAGCCGGCGCGGTGCCCTGGTGTCCACCACCAGCAGCGACATGCCCCTCGCGGCCAGGTCGAACGGTACCTGCTCGGTCTCCATCGAGCGGCAATCCAGGAACAACGCCCGCCCCCGCTCGGCCAGCATCACCGCGGACTGGTCCAGGTTCCCGCAGGGTACGCCCACGAAGTCGTTCTCCGCACGTTGGGCCATACGTGCCACCTCGGTCGGCTCGGGTTCCTCGCCGTACAGTCCGGTGGCGGCCAAGATCGTGGCACAGCACAGCGCCGCCGACGTCGACAGTCCGCTTCCGGCTGGGAGGGAGCTGCCCACCAACAGGTCCAACCCACCGATCTCATACCCCTCGTCGAGCAGGGTCCACAGGGAGCCCGCCTGGTAGGCAACGCCGTCCGGAACCTCGCCCGGGGCGAGACCGACCAAGGAGAACTCGTCCTTCGTGGGAAAACGAAGGGAGTACGGTCGCACCAGCCCGTCCGGCCGCCGCGCAGCCGCGATGGTGAGTGAGCGGGGTAGTGCCATGGGAAGGGCGAAGCCGTCGTTGTAGTCGGTGTGCTCCCCGATCAGATTGATCCGACCCGGAGCGACCCACACCCCTTCGGGTTCGCGCCCGAAGGTCTTCGTGAACCCGTCCACCAGGCCGTTCACCTTCTCGGCCGCCCTTCGGTCCGGCTTCGGGCGAACTTGCGAGCGCCGGTATCGACCACGGGGACCTCGTGCCCGATCTTCGTCACCAGGACGGTAACGACATCGCACACGTGACCGGCGGTGACGAGGGGTTTCATGGGGCGAGCTCCCGGAGGCGTTGGGCGGTGGCCTCGGGTGCGACGTCGTTGATGAACACACCGACGCCGGACTCGGTGCCGGCCGGATACTTGAGTTTGTCGGGGGCACGGCGAACGGAGAAGACCTCCAGCCGAAGTCGGGACAGGTCCCGGTCACCGTGGACGGGTGCCTGGTGCCAGGCGGAGACGTAGGGCAAGGGCTTGTCGAAGAACCGGTCGAGGCGGCCGAGCAGGTCGGTGTAGAGCACGGCGAAGGAGCCACGTTCGGCGTCATCGAGGGCGGGTAGATCGGGCACGGACCGGTGCGGGTACACGTGGACCTCCACCGGCCATCGGGCGGCCTCGGGCACGAACGCGGTCCAGTGCTCGTTGTCCAGCACCACGCGCGGTCCGGTGCGTTCGGCACTCAATACGTCCTGGAACAAGTCGCCACCGGTGGTGCCCCGGTGGGCGCGGGCGGAGGCCAGGACCGTGGCCGTGCGGGGGGTGACGAACGGTAGCGCGTAGATCTGACCGTGCGGGTGGGACAGGGTCACCCCGATCTCCGGCCCCCGGTTCTCGAAGCAGTACACCTGCTCGATGCCGGGCATGGCTGCGAGGTCGGCGCTGCGATCGGCCCAGGCGTCGACGATGGTGCGCATCCGTTTCGTGCCCACCCGGGCCAGGGAGGTTTCGTGGTCCGAGGAGAAGCAGAGCACCTCGCACCGCCCATCGTCGCCGCTGAGCGAGGGGAAGCGGTTCTCGAAGGCGACCACGTCGTAGTCGGATGCGGGGATCTCGGTGTGGCGGTCCTTGGTGGAAGGACACAGTGGACACCGGTCGCTGGGCGGCAGGTGGGTGCGGCCCTGTCGATGAGTGGCGACCACGACCTGCTCCCTGGTCAGCGGGTCCCGGCGCAGTTCGGACCCCGGAGCGCGTTCGGGCAGGTCGCGGGGGTCGTGAAGGTTCCGGCGGAGCTCGTCGGACTCGTCGTAATAGATGATCTCCCGACCGTCGGCCAGGTGTGCGGCGGTCTTCCTCACCGGCTCTCCCTAGGAACGTCGGCGACCACCACACGGCCCACGTGGTCTTGGAGCGTGCGCTGGGCGTTCGGGTCGAGTCCGTCGTCGGTGACGAGCACGTGGCAGCTGTCCAAAGGAGCGATGGTGCTGATTCCGACGGTGCCCCACTTGCTGGAGTCGGCGGCGACCACCAGGTTCTCGGCCGACTCCACCAGGGCCCGGTTGGTCTCGGACTCCACCAGGTTGGGGGTGGTGAATCCGGCACGTTCGTGTACGCCGTGCACGCCCAAGACCAGGGTGTCCAGGTTGATCCCGCGTACGGAGGCCAGGGCGAGTGGTCCGACCAGGGCGTCGGAGGGGGTACGGAACCCTCCGGTGAGCGCGACGGTTCGGTCGGAGCGTTGTGAACGGTGGAAGACCTCGGCCACGTGTAGCGAGTTGGTGATGACGGTGAGTCCGGGGGTCTGGCGCAGGTACTCGGCGACCAGGGCGGTGGTGGTTCCGGCGGACAGGCCGACGGCACTGTGTGGTGCGACGAGGTCGGCCACGGCGCGGGCGATGGCGTGCTTCTCGGCGGCCCGCAGGGTGGACTTGGCCTCGAACCCGGGTTCCTCGGTGCGAGGGCCTTCGGGGGCGATGGCGCCGCCGTGCACCTTGCGCAGGGCGCCGCGCCCCTCCAAGACGTCGAGGTCACGCCGGATGGTCATGTCGGACACGGCGAGGGTCTCGACGAGGTCGGTGACACGCACACTCTTGTCCCGTCGAATCCGCTGGAGGATCAACTCCCGCCGTTGCGCGGCCAGCATTCCGCTCCCAGGTGGTCATATGTGTTCGAAACTGTTCGATCTTAGTCTGTTCGGTCGATTCCTGGGTGTCAATGGGAGCCTTGGGCGTGTTTTCTTGTTCGAAGTAGTTGATAAGTGTTGAAGAGCTTTCGGTGAGGTGTCGCATGCGTAGGTGTTCGTGACAGGGTCCACGGCGTGTTCGGCCCGCCTTGGGCGCGGGGCGAGAGCGACCGACCAGCGCGTCATCACCTTGGGCGCCTGGGGAGCGCCCGGGTGCTGCCCGTGGAACCGCGCGGTCGAGGGGACCGCGCGGTGTCCCCACGAGCCGGTCGCCCAGAACCGGGGCAGCACCTACGCCTGGAGGCCGAAGAGCATGGGGGTTCAGCCTCGTGTGGCCCGGGCGTCCCGTTCGCCCACCGGCCGACCATCGCCGAGCCTCGACTCCGGCGGGGTCTGGTCCGGCTCCATGACCGGGTCGTCCTTCTGCGGGGGTCGGCGCGCGGTGAACTGAACCAGCAGCACCGCCCCGATCGCCGTCAGTGCCCCCGCCCCCTGCGCGAGGGTGAGGGTCTCGTTCAGTACCAGGTAACCCAGGAGGGTGGCGGTGAGCGGGCTGGCGAAGGAGAGGAAGGACACGGCCAGCGCGGGTAGCCGCTCCAGACCGCGGAACCACAGCGCGTACGCCACCAGAGCACCGATCAGCCCCAGATAGGCGAAACCGCCCAGGTTGGCCAGGGTGATCGAGGGCGGCAGCTCTTCCACTAGGAGGGTGGCCGGCAGTAGTACGAGTCCGCCCGCGGTGAGCTGCCAGCCGGTGATCCCCAACAGGCTCACCCCCTCCGGGCGTCCCCAGCGCTTGGTGAGCACGATGCCCGTGCCCATGGAGCACGCGGCGGCCAAACCGGCCAGGACCCCGATCGGGTTCAGAGCGGCCTCGGGGCCCAGTACGAGCAGTGCCACCCCGATGGCGCCGAGCAGGCAGGCCAGGAGATGGATCGGGCGGATCGCCTCGCCTAGCAGTAGCGCCCCGAGCAGTAGCACGATGACCGGTTGGACCGTCATCACCAAGGCGGCGATTCCCCCGGGTAGCAGGTAGGCGGCCACGTAGAGCAGGTAGAGGAAGGCGCCGATGTTGAGGGTGCCCAATACCAGCGATCGCCACCACCACACACCGTGGGGCAAGGCCCGTGTGATCGCCAACAGGAGGATCCCGGCGGGAAGGGCGCGGGTGAGCGCGGCCAGGAACGGCCGGTCCGGCGGCAGGAATTCGGTGGTGACCAGATAGGTGCTGCCCCAGACCATCGGAGCCAGGACGGTGAGCAGGGAGTCGGCGGCGACTCGTCCACGGTCGGTCACAGTGTCTCCCCGTAACGGTCACCGAAGGCGAGACGATCCAGCGGGAGGCGGCCCGGGTGGGAGGGCTCCTCGGCCGGGAAGCCAACGGAGAGCAGTAGTGCGACGGCGAGGTCGTCTCGGTGGTCGGCGCCGATCACCTTGAGCACCTCGGTTTCGTTCCAGCCGTTCATCGCGGAGGTGGCCAATCCGGCCGCCGACGCGGCGAGCATCGCGTGGGTGGCGGCGATGGTGGCGTCCTTGATCGCGTACTCGCGACCGAGCCCGCGCTCTTCGAGGTCGCGCTGGAAGTCGATGCCGTGCGTGGCGGTGGCCCGGAGGAATTCCTCGTCCCAGGCCCGGCGTGCGCGTGCGCTCTCGTAGACCTCGGTGAGGTCCTCGCGCCAACGACCGGTCTCGGCGAGGAAGACCAGGGTCACGGGGGCCTCGCGGGGCTGGCGTTGACCGTTGGCGGCGTGGGAGAGCGCCTCCCGGGCCGCGGGATCGCATACGGCCACCACCGACCGGGACTGGAAGTTCCAACTGGAGGGGGCCTCCATGCTGAGTTCGAGGAGCTCACGCAGCAGTGCCCGGGGGACCGTGTCCGGCCGGAACCGGCGCACGCTGCGTCGTCGGCGGATGATCTCGGTGAAGGTGGGGGGAATCATGAGCATACCTTTCGATGTCGAACTATTCGATGTCGAAAGATTAGGGCGTGGGTCCGAAGACGTCAAGGAGAGGCCGCTATGCTCGCGGGATGAACGACGCCGTCGACCTCTACCTCGCCCAATGGAATCGGGAGCGTCCCGACCTCGACGTCTCGCCGATGGCGATCGTCGGACGAATGAACCGTCTTCAGCGGTTCCTGGGCCGCGGAGTCGGTGATGGCCTGGCCGAACACGGCCTGGAACGTTGGGAGTTCGACGTGCTGGCGACCCTGCGGCGGTCCGGCGCGCCCCACCGCCTCACCGCCAAGGAACTGGTGCGAATGTCGATGGTCGGTTCCTCCGCCATGACCAACCGGGTGGATCGCCTGGTTCAGCGTGGATTCGTGGACCGGGAGATCGACCCGGACAACCGGCGTCGTGTCCTGGTCGGCCTCACCGACGAGGGGTTCGAATTGGTGGACCGGGTGGTGGAGGACCACGTGGCCAACGAGGCGCGTCTGCTACGAGGGCTCGACGCAGGGGAACAGGAACGGTTGGTCGTCCTGCTGCGTAAACTGCTGCTCTCCTTCGGAGACGATGCTCCAGAGGAGGTCACCGGCCCAGGGCGCTCCTCGCCGGAGTAGGTAGGGGGCACGACATCCGTTGTCGTGGTGGTCTCCGCCACGTGGGGGAGAGCAGGGCAGGACCACCGAGTCCGCGCCCCGCGCAGCATGCTCCCCGACGTCGATGCCGCGCGCCGCTCGCCCACGTGCGGCCGGAACACCCGCGTCGCGGGTCACCGGCCCGATGTTCGAGCCCGGCCCCGCCTTCTTCCTCGAGTCGGTGCCGGACACACGAAGGGGAGGCCTCCGTTGACGGGGCCTCCCCTCGATGTTCGTGGCCGGACTACCGGGGTCCGGGCTCGTTGTCCGGCGTCAGGGCGTCCTTGATCTTGTCGCCGGCCTGCTTGAGCTTGGACTTGCTCTGCTCGGCCTTGCCCTCGGCCTTCCACTGCTCGTTGTCAGTGGCCTTGCCGGCGCCTTCCTTGGCCTTGCCCTTGAACTCGTCGAACTTGTTTCCGGCCTTGTCACTCTCGGACACGGTGGCCTCCTTCGATCGGTTCCACCTACAGCCCTGTCCGATTCGGTCGGGGCCTAATCTCAAGAAACGCCAAGAATATGCCGAAAGTGACGGAAGCCACTCGAAGGATCTCAGGGGGTGATCGGCACCACGGAGTCGAAGGGAGCGTGGCTGGACAGACGCCGTTCGATGCCACCACGGACCATCGTCTTGGCGGTGCGAACGGCGTCGCCGACCGTGGCGCCCTTGGCCAGTTCGGCGGTGATCGCGGCCGCGAAGGTGCAACCCGCGCCGCTCACACGCTCCTGACCGATCTTCGGGGCGCTCAGTACGGTGACCTCCTCACCGTCGAAGTGAACGTCCACGGCGTCGGGGCCGGGCAGTTCGGTCCCTCCCTTGACGACCACGTGCCGGGGCCCCAGTTCATGGATGCGGCGAGCCGCCTCGATGAGGTCCTCGACGGTCTCCAGGCTCTCCATCCCGGCCAGGGTGCGAGCCTCGAAGTGGTTGGGAGTGATGACCGTGGCCAGCGGCAGGATCTGTGCGGTCAGTGCCTTGTCGGTGTCGAGGGCGGCCCCGGGCTCTTGGCCCTTGCAGATCAGGACCGGGTCGAGGACCACGTGTCGCCAGGACTGGCGCTGAAGGGCCTGGGAAACGACGTCGATGGTGTCGGGGGTGCCGAGCATGCCGATCTTGACGACGTCCAAGTCGTGGCAGGACGTGGCGGCCTCGATCTGGTCGGCGATGACACCGGGGTCGACCGGGACGAAACGGTGGTTCCAGTCGTTCTTCGGGTCGAAGGAGACGATGCAGGTGATCGTTCCGACGCCGTAGACGTCCAATTCCTGGAAGGCCTTGAGGTCGGCCTGGATTCCGGCGCCGCCGGTGGCCTCCGACCCTGCGATCACGTACGCGCGGTCGGTCATGGGACACCAACCTTCCTCTGCTCGTTGTGCTGTTGCGCGGTGTCGGGCCCTGGCGAGTCACGAACCCACTAGATATTGCATCACAACTGATCATTTGCGGCATATCAGGTGAAACCTCTAGGTCACCACCCCCGCAAAGTGTAGGTGGCGTTCTCCCGCCGCCGTGTCGCCCTTTGGGCCAAGAGCACGTCGGTGGTGTCGTAGCCGTCGGCGTAGGCACCTTCGACGGTGTTCTCCCCGGTGGTCGGCTCCCCCGCGAAGTACAGCACCCCCTCCAAGGGGAGGGCCAGGGAACCCGGAGCGTCGTGCGCGCCCGGAGGAACGAACAGGTAGGCGCCCTTGCTGAACTCGTCGGCCGTCCAGTCGTGCGTGGTTCGAGCGACGGGCTCGGGCACCTCCTCCCCCAAGGCCTCGACCAGGGCCGCGAGCCCGGTGGCGAACCGTTCGGTCACCTCCATGCCCAGTAGACGCCGGGCGTTCTCCCCGGCCGCCCAGGCCACCACCACCTCCGGGGTCTGCCGGGACAGGCACCAGAAGACGAACCCGGCGTCCTCGTCCCACCCCAGCACGTCCTCCGTTTCGGGGAAGACCCGCCGGTCGAACTCGTAGACCAACTTGAGGGCGTCGGTGCGGTCCAGCACCTCGATCGCCTCACGGTGCCCGGCCGGGAGTTCGGGATCGAAGACCACGTCACCGGCCTTGAGCACCCCGAGCGGCAGCGCGACCACACAGTGGTCGGCCCCTACCTCGACGGCCCCGTCGGGGCCGTGCGCGGACAACACCACGCCGCGACCCGACCAGCGCACCCGACGGACCGCGTGCGAGAGCCGAACGTCCAGGTCGTGGGCGAGCGGTGACAGGATTCGGTCGTAACCGCCCACCACCCGGAAGTTCTCCCGAGGTGAGGACCACCAGTCGAAGAGGCCGTACTCGCTCATCCACGACGCGCTCCACCGGTGCAGCGGCTCATTGTCGATGGAAACCGGAGGCCAGTGCTCCTCGAGGACCCCCATCCGGCGCAGATAGGCGGCGGCGTCCTCGTCCTCGCGCGGGGCTCGGAGGGTTTCCAAAGGTCGGGGGGTTTCGTTCCCATGACGCACGCGCACGGTCTCGGCCCCGGCCTCTTCCACCAGTTCCCACGTGTAGGCCTCCCGGCCGTGGATCAGCCCCGCGCCCAGTTCCACCGGGACCGAGGTGAACCCGTGATCGGTGTACAACTGGCCACCGATTCGGTCCCGGGCCTCCAGGACCAGGACCGACAGGCCGTGGTCGGTGAGGTTGCGCGCGGCGGACAGACCGGTCACCCCGGCGCCGACCACGACCACGTCCCAGCGCTCTCGGCGCAGGGTTCCCACGCCGCCCAATACGGCCGTGCCGCCCAAGAGTGCTCCCCCTCCCAACAGGAGGGATCTGCGGCTGAGTGGTTTGGCGGGGCACTCGTGTGCCCGCCGAGCGTCTGCGCTCACACCGTCTCCCGCGCCTTTGGAGGGTGCGCCCCTCGGTGGGACGCCACCTTCGCATTATCCGGACGCTTGGTCTCGGACACCACCGAGCCCTTCGGTGAGGAGCCGTGCCGGTCGCGGCTCGAGTCCGCGGTGGGCGGTCGACCTCGCCTGGTCGAGGCCGGGGCGAGGTCGATGAGTGGGCCCAGAAGGTCTTCCTCCGCACCGAGGACGGAGAGGGTGGACCCCTCTCCTCCCTGAGGTACCGCGCGGGGCGGTGGCCGCCCAGGCCACCGCCGAGGCGAGGCGGCCCCACATGACTGGGTGGTCAACTTTTCGCGAACTGGCCCGGCCGCCGTCCCTCGCCGGGGCCGCCCGCGTAGGTCTGGCCGATCCGGAGCCATTCCCGGGCCGCCTCGCCCCGTGCGTCGAGGGAGGTGTCATCCACGTGGCGTCGACGGGTCAGTACGAGGCAGAATTCGAGTGCGTGGCCGGTCACCACCTCTTCGGCCTCCTCCGGGCCCATCCGCCAGGTTCCGCCGTCCGGCGCGGTGAGCTCCAACCGCACCGGGGTCCGTGGAGCCTCCAAGCCCCGCGCGAAGTAGCTGTAGGGGCGCACCCGTAGGGCCAGGTGCGCGATGTGTCGAAGTCGGGCACTGGGCCGGCGCACCACGTCGAGGGCGTCGAGGACGTCTTGGCCGTGCGCCCATGTCTCCATCAACCGTGCGGTGGCCTTGGAGGCCACGCTCATCGGTGGTCCGAACCAGGGCACACGGATCCCGGCCGGGGCGGTGGCCATGGCCTCGCGCAGCTCCGCGGAGGTCTTTCGCCACTTCGCGAGCAGGTCGGCGGGGGAGAGGGCGACCAGGGGGGCCGCGGCGATGTCGACGAACCTCTCTGGGTCGGCTATGGCCTCGGAGAGGATCCGGCCGAAACCCTCCTCATCGGTGATGGCGGTCAGCGCGGCCTGATCGAAGTAGGCCAGGTGGGCCACCTGGTCGGTGATGGTCCAACCGGGGGCGGGGGTCTGTCGTGACCAATCGTCGAGATGGATCTCGCCCAGGAGGGCGGCGAGTTCCTCCTGTTCCGCGCGCAGATCCTCGATGAGGGCGTGTGTGTCGACCACTGGGTCTCCTCACGGGGGGTGGTCGGCCAACAGAGTTGACTGACTTGTCATATTCTGTGCATCATAACAAAATGTGAGCTGGATCTCCCGAGGGTGCGGGGTGAACCCCGAGGGAGCCCGAAGTCTCGCCCAAGCGGAACCACCCCCGAAACGGATGCGAGAGTGCGTCGATGACCGCGACCGAGACCCCCAGGATCGACCCTTGGAACACCCCGGAGCGGGCGGTCCTTCGGGAAACGGTCCGCGCCTTCGTGGCCAAGGAGGTCCTCCCCCACGTGGAACGGTGGGAGGAGGAGGGCGAACTGCCCCGCGACCTGCACCGAGCCGCCGGCCGACTCGGCCTGCTCGGCCTCGCCATGCCGGAGGCCGTGGGAGGCGAGGGCCAGGTCATCGACCAGCTCATCGTCTCGGAGGAGGCGATCCTGTCCGGTGTGCCCACCGGAGTCCTGGCCTCCCTACTGACCCACGGGATCGCGCTGCCCGCCCTGATCGCCGATGGCCGCGAAGAGCTGGTCCGCGACTTCATCCGTCCCACCCTGGCGGGTGAGCTGGTCTGTGCCCTGGGCATCACCGAACCCGACGCCGGTTCCGATGTGGCCCACCTACGGACCCGGGCCGTCCGCGACGGTGACGAGTGGGTGCTCAACGGTGCGAAGACCTTCATCACCTCCGGGTACCGTGCCGACTTCGTGACCGTGGCGGCCCGTACCGCCGACACCGGTCACGAAGGCATCTCGATGTTCGTGGTGGAGCGCGGCACCCCCGGATTCACCGCCACCCGCAAACTCGACAAGATGGGCTGGCACTCCTCCGACACCGCGGAACTGTCCCTGGTCGACGTCCGGGTCCCCGCGTCCCGCCTGGTGGGCGAGGAGAATAAGGGCTTTTACCAGATCATGGACCAGTTCGCGAGCGAGCGAATCGGCATGTCCGTCCAGGCCTGTGCCATGGCCCGACGCTGCGTGGACCTGTCCATCGAGTGGGTGCGGGAACGTGAGGCCTTCGGCGGAACCCTGGCCCGCCGCCAGGTCCTCCGGCACCGACTCGTGGAGATGCACCGCCGTACGGAGGTCGCCACCTCCTACGTGCGTCGGATCGCCGAACGCCTCCAGGCCGGCGAGTCCCTCATCGCAGAGGTGGCCATGGCCAAGAACACCGCCACCGAGGCCTTGGACTACGTGGTCGACAACGCCGTTCAATTGCACGGCGGGATGGGGTTCATGCGCGGCACCGAGGTGGAGCGGCACTACCGGGACGCTCGGGTCTACAGCATCGGTGGCGGAACCTACGAGATCATGAACGAGGTCGTCTCGAAGTTCCTCCCCCTTCGCTGACCGATCCGAGTGACAGAACCGAGAGGAGGAGGGCGAGAGTGGACGGACAGGCACCGGGCGGACGGACGCCGGGTAGACGAACACCGGGCGGGCGGCCACCCACGGAACGCGGCCGACGTAAGCGCGGGGCCCTCATCCAGGCGGCCCGCGAGGTCTTCGAGGAACAGGGCTTCGAGGACACCAGGATCGCCCAGATCACCGGGCGCGCCGGAGTCGCCTACGGGAGCTTCTACACCTACTTCGACTCCAAGGAGACGGTCTTCCACGAGGTGGCCAAGGGGGTGGCCGGGGAGATGTTCGACGCCGCTCGATCCGCCGCGCCGCCCGACACCACCCCGGTCGATCGCATCCGGCACGCCACCGAACGGTTCCTGTCGGCCTACCGGGACAACGCGAGGATCATGCAGGTCATCGAGCAGGTCTCGCCCCGGCATCCGCACTTTCGCTCCCTCTTCCTACAGATCCGCGGCCTGTTCGTCGAACGGATCGTCGCGGGCACCCGCAGGCTTCAGGAAGAAGGGCTGGCCTCGGCGGACATCGACGTGCCGGTCACGGCGAGCATGTTGGGCGGCATGGTGGAACACACCGCTCGCATGCTCTTCCTGTACGGGGAGGAACACGATCACGAGGTGGTGGTGGAGACCGCCACCCGGCTGTGGGCACGAGGCATCGGGCTGGACTGCCCACGGAGCGGAGTGTGAAAGGGCGAAGAACGTACAAGACCCACGGGCCGACACCGGGCGAGGATCGTGGCGCGGAGGTCACGGACACATCCGCAGGCTTGGACACCGAGATCGCGGTCCTGCTCCGTGACGACCTGGCCCTGTGGCAGTGGCTCGACGGCACCGCGTTCTGGCCGGCGGGCTCGGTACCCGATACCCACCGATGTTCGGCCGATCCCTTCCCGTACCTTGAGTTCTTCGCCCCGGAACGGAGTAGGGCATCCGACACTCAGGGATGTCCGAATCGGGCAATAGCATCGCCGCATGAGCAAGAAGCACACCCTTTCGGACATGCTCGACGACGCGGCCCTGCTCTCCTTGGAACACCAGCTCCACTTGGAGGAGTTCCTCGGAGACCACGCCTGGCACGTCGACCTCCAAGCGCCCCGGTTCGAGTTCACCGGTGAGCGGCCCCTGGTCTGCGAGCGGTTTCACCTGTTGGGCAGTGCGGCTCCCGGTCCCAAGTCCTGGATGTGGGGTTGGGCCAACCCGTCCGGGTTCCATGAGGATCTGACCGCGCTCGGCGCGGCGGTGCGCGATTTCGGGCGGGAGAACGACATCCCCGAACTGGGCCAGGCCGAGGTGCCCTTCGGTTCGCTGCCGGGGGCACCGGAGGAGGCGCACCTGGCGCTGCACCCGATGACCGAAGCGGCCAAGCTGCTCACCGGTCGCTGGTTCTCCTACAACGGTGACGCGGGCGGCGGCACTCGGGTCTCCTTCATCATCGAGCACCCCGACCTGCGGCTTCCGGCGGCCACCTCCACGAGGGTCATGCGCATCCTCCAAGAGGGGGTGGCGGGGCTGCGTTTGTTCGACCCCAAGCGCGCCGTGTACACCTACGCCAGATTGCGTGGCCTCTCCCCTCGGTTCACGGACGCGGACCGTCGAACGCTCGCACTCAGCGCCCCCGGTATCGACCTGGAAGTGGAGTTCGACGAGGCCGACCGGGTCATTCGGATGGAGGGCGGTCTGTCGAATCCGGAGCACGGGGGGATCTAGAAAGGCATGCGAATTCGCGAGCCCTGCTCCGTCGCCGAGGATCCCTTCCGAGAAGTGGTGTTCACGGACCCCTTCCTCCTTCGAGGATTTCGGTGTTCGGTCACAATGGTGATATGCCCCTCGACATGGATGAAGCGACCCTGCAAGCCTGGACCGCGCTCGGAGGAAGGCCCGAATCCGTCACGGACGTCTCCTTCCGTACGGCGGGGGAGGTGCTGCCCTCGGTCCTGCCGGTACGTGAACTGGCCAGGGCGACGGTCGCCGCCTGTTCCCTGGCCGCGGCCGAACTCTTGGCCGCTCGCAACGGTGGGCCCGCGCCACGGGTCCGGGTGGACGAAGGAGCGGTGGCCACCGCCTTCATCAGTGAACGCCACCTGCGTGTCGATGGTCGAAAGCCCACCCCCTTCGCCCCACTGTCAGGATTCTGGCGGGCCGCCGACGGTTGGGTACGCACCCACGCCAACTACTCCCATCACCGTGAACGCCTGCTCGACGCGCTCGGGATCGAGGCCGACGCCTCTCCCGAAACGCTCGCCGCGGTGCTGGCCGAACTTCCCGCCACCCAGATCCAGGAACGGGTGTACGAGGCGGGCGGACTGGCCGTGGCCGTGGCACCGGCACCCGACCGAGACGGACCCAAGAGCCAGGCCCCGCCCTTGGCCGAGGTCACGGCCGGCGGTGAGGCCGGCCGGCGCCGGTTGGACGCCGCCCCGCTACCCGCCACCGGAATCCGCGTCCTGGATCTGACCAGGGTCATCGCCGGCCCGGTCGCGACCAGGACCCTGGCTTTCCTGGGCGCGGACGTGCTGCGCGTCGACTCGCCCGAGATGCCGGAGGATCCGGACAGCCACCTCGATACCGGTCAGGGCAAGCGCTCGACCCTGTTGAACCTGGAGATGCTGGAGGAGCGGCGGCTCCTGGAGAGCCTGCTGGACGGGGCGGACGTGGTGATCACCGGTTACCGGCCCGGCTCCCTGGACCGCTTGGGACTGAGCGCGACGCAGTTGCTCACCAAACGCCCCGGGCTCGTGGTCGCGCAACTGTGCGCTTGGGGCTGGTCGGGCCCCTGGTCCCAGCGTCGGGGTTTCGACAGCCTGGTGCAGGCGGCCACCGGCATCGCCGCGATCGAGGCGGGGGAGGACGAACGTCCGGGCGCACTGCCCGCGCAAGCCCTGGACCACGGCACGGGGTACCTGATGGCCGCCGGAGTGCTGCGCGCGCTCACCGAGCGTCAGGTGGACGGCCGTGGTCGCCACCTGCGGTTCTCCCTGGCGGGTACCGCGTCCTGGCTGATGCACGACATGGCCCCGGTGCCTGCGGGGGAGGGGACCCATGACGCGCAAGAGTGGTTGACCCAAGCGCGGTCCGCCTACGGACGGCTGCGGTACGCGCTGTCTCCGGTGCGTTACGAGGGCGGTCCCGAGGATTGGCGCTACACCGCCACCCGGTGGGGCACCGATCCCGCCGTCTGGCTCTGAGACGGATGGGCCGACGGTCTGCTCTGAAGGTCAGGAAGAAGCACGGGCCCGACCTTCGGAGATACCACGACGGCAGGCGCGGGCCAGGGAGCGGTGGTTGCCGTAGCGTTCCAAGAGACCATAGGGCGGCAACGGGCCGGAGGGGGCTCCCCCCACCGGAGCTCCCTCGGCCTCCTCGACCAGGAGGGCCTCCCCACTGAGCCGACCCGAACGGGACCAGCGTTCCCACCGCTCGAAGTCCGGACTGTACTGGTGGGAAAAGGCGAAGACCGATTCATCGGTCCCCTGGAGGAGCCTTCCGCTCCGTGCCCACAGATCGATACCGGAACCCGATCGGTCCGACCACTGGTCGGCCGTGACCACGTCGACCTCTGGCCGGCCGGAACGGTCGCGGACCAGGACGGCGTCCGAGGCGCGCGTGCGCGGATGTGGTTCGTACGTCCTTTCCAGCGAGGTGAGCGACACGATCACCCTGGGTATCCACCACCAATTCTCCCGCCGAGCGATGAGGCTGTCCGCTCGAAGCCGGGTGGGTGGATGCTTGAGTGCTTCCTGCTCCACCAGGGAGCGCACGAACTCGTCCCCCTCCAGGTCCTCCATGACCTCGACGGGCCCGCCGCCGGCCGATCCGACGTGCCCACCGGCGTCCTGAGCGGTGACGCTGAACACCGCCCACCGGCCCTGGAGGGTCAGGGCGACATGGGCCAGTGAATAGGGCAGGGCGACACAGGGGCGGTCACGCAACATCAGCGGAACCACCGGGATGCCCGTGGGGCCGGAGGGGGAGAGCCAACTGAGTTCCGCGACGGTGGATCGCTGCCAAACCGTGATCAGATCAGTCAAGGTCAGACCTTATAAGTGACGAATGTCGCATGTTAATTTCTGGTGACCCTAACCCATGATCCGAGTAGGCGTGATCACCGGGCGAAGGGCCGGGGCCACGATCACGCCGCTTCGGGCCCAGAATGCGGAAGGTAGGCCACGGCCATGCCCGCAGCCCTCGTCCTACTCGCGTCCGTGGCGGTGTTCGCACTCGGTTACCGCTACTATTCGCGCTACCTCGCAGAGAAGGTGTACGCGTTGGAACCGGGGTTCGTCACCCCGGCGCACACCTACAAGGACGGCGTCGACTTCGTACCGACCAACCGTCACATCGTCTTCAGCCACCACTTCATCTCGGTGGCGGGCGCCGCCCCCATCGTCGGACCCGCCGTCGCGGTGTTCTGGGGGTGGGGCCCCGCACTCGCCTGGATCCTCCTCGGCACCGTCTTCGCCGCCGGTGTGCACGACTTCGGCGCCATCGTGGTGTCGGTGCGCCACAAGGCGCGCAGTATCGGAACCCTGGCCGGAGAGGTCATCAGCAGACGTTCACGGACGCTGTTCCTGGTGATCATCTTCTTCCTGCTGACCATGGTCAACGCGGTGTTCGCGGTGGTCATCTCGAACCTGTTCGTGAACTACCCCGCCGCGATCCTGCCGGTACTGGTGACGATCCCCCTCGCCGTCGCGGTCGGCCAGATCGTCTACAAGCGCCGTACCGCCGCCCTGGTGCCCTCGATCATCGCGCTCGCGCTGATCTACGTGTGCATCCCGCTCGGCGTGATGTTCCCGATCGACATCAGCGGCCTGGCCGAAGCCGTGGGGACGACCCCCAACACGCTGTGGATCATCCTGCTGTTCGTCTACGCCTTCATCGCCTCCCGCATCCCGGTCTGGATGCTGTTGCAGCCGCGTGACTACATCAATCTGCACCAGATGCTGTTGGCCTTCGTCGTCATCTTCCTCGGTGTGATCGTCGGCTGGGACACCATCGTCGCTCCGATGATCAACAGCGACGTTCCCGCGGACTCCCCGCCCTGGTTCCCGCTGTTGTTCATCACCATCGCCTGTGGCGCGATCTCCGGTTTCCACAGCCTGGTCTCCTCCGGAACCACGGCCAAGCAGATCGACAAGGAGACCGACACCAGACTGGTCGGTTACCTGGGCGCCACCGGTGAGGGCACGCTGGCGGTCTGCTCCATCCTCGCCTGCACCGCCGGAGTGGTCGCCGCATCCACCTCACCCCTGGCCGACTGGCGGGGTCTGTACGGCGACTTCGGTTCGGCTTCGGCCGGCGCCACCGGTAACTTCGTCGAGGGCGTCGGACAGTTCGCGAACAACCTCGGCGTCCCGCTGGAGATCGGCGTCATCTTCGCCGTCGTCGTAGTGGTCAGCTTCGCCGCCACCACCATGGACACCGGTGTGCGCTTGCAGCGCTACATCGTTCAAGAGATCGCCGAGATCGTCCGCTTCCGTTTCCTGGCCCGCAACCTCACCGTGGCGACACTGATCGCCACGCTCGTGCCGCTGGCTCTGGCGCTCATCCCGGGCGACTTCGCCTTCGGTACCCTGTGGCAACTGTTCGGCACCACCAACCAGCTCACCGCGGGGCTGGCACTCGCCGTCATCGCCGTGTGGGTGACCAAGCGCAGGCGCAACCCGCTGGCGATCCTCGTTCCGCTGGTCTTCCTGCTGTTCATGACCTCCTGGGCGCTGATCGTCAACCTGATCGCGTTCGTGCGCTCGGACGATCTCATCGACCGGTTCCTGCTCGCACCACTCGACTTCGTCATCTTCGCCCTGGCCATCTGGCTGATCGTCGAGGCCGCCATCGCCCTGCGCAAGGCCTGGGCCGTGCGGAACTCGCCGGTGGCCGAGGAGGCCGAGAGCGAGGCCGGCACCGAAGTCACCGACCCGAAGGAGAAGTAGGACGTGACCCCGCCGGGTGCGCTCTCCCGCGTACGTGAGGCCTGGAAACGGCTGGAGGCCTTCCATGAGGAGGTCTTCGCCTCCAAGTGGCGGCAAGAGATACGCCGGGAGGCGCGCACCCAGCAGGACACCCTGCGGGCCCTTCTGCTCCTACAGACACTGGGAGTGGAGGGCCCCGTCTCCTATGAGACCCTCGACCTGATCCCCTACATGGTGGCCGACCTGCACGAATGGCATCAACGGATGGGGCGTGACGACCTGGGCGGGCCGGGGGTGTGCTGTTGAGGTTCGGTAGAGGACGGCGAAAGGACACGATTCCCCTCGGGGACGCCGCCATCGTCTTCTTCGGTGGCAAGGGCGGGGTCGGCAAGACCACCATGGCCGCCGCACACGCGCTCCGCTTCGCCGACCAAGGTCTACGCACGCTGTTGATCTCCACCGATCCGGCGCACTCGCTCGGCGACGCTCTCGCCATGCCCTTGGGCGACAAGCCCGTACAGGTCACCGAGCGACTGTGGGCGCGCGAACCCGACGCCGACGCCGCCCTACGTCGTCGAGTGCGGCGGATCGGTGACGACGCCGCCCAAGCGTTGCCTCGGGAGATCCTGCCCGCGGTCTCCCGCCACCTCGAACACGCGGCGGCCGGCCCCGGCATGGCCGAGTCGGCCCTGGCGGACCTTTTGATGGACACCATGGAGGAGGTGCCCGAGCACTGGGACCGTCTGGTGGTGGACAGCGCGCCCACCGGCCACTTGCTGCGCCTGCTCCACCTGCCCGAACTGCTCACCCCCTGGGTCCAAGGGCTGGCACGACAACGTGAACGCGCCGTCGACGCCGATCGGTTCGCCGTCGGTGTGGCGGGCGGTTCCCAAGAGAGCGGGGACGATCCACTGCTGGAGAAACTGCACGCACGTCGTCGCAAACTCGAACGCGCCGCCACCCGTCTGCGCCAGGACGCCGAGGTCCGGCTGGTCCTGGTGCCCAGACGTATGGTGCTGGCCGAGACCGACCGCGCCGCCAGGGAGCTCATGGAGGCGGGTTTTCGATTGGGAACCGTCGTGGTCAACCAGGTCCCCGACGACGTCGATCCCGGACTCCTCACCCAGGTCCACGAGCGGTTCGCCGAGCAGGGCACCATCGAAGAAGCCCTGACCACCAAAGAACCCATCGGCCTGGACGCCCTACGCGAACTCATGCCCCACTCGGGCTGAGCGCGAAGCGGCCCGGCCGGACGGTGCGCGTCAACGGTCGCGACAGCCCCGTCACTCTCCTTGGAGTAGCACCACGGCACGGCGCAGGAGCCATTCCTGGGCCTGGTCCCAGCCGAGCCCGAATTCCTGGACGACGGTCCGCCAAGCGGAGATCCCGAAGCAGAACCAGAGGATTTCGGCTGCCTCGTCCGCAGACATGTTCTGCGGAAGCGCTCGGAGGTCGTCCAAACGCACGGCGGTTTCGGCGAGGAAGTCCCGATAAAGAGTGGTGGTCCGTTCCCAGAAGGCCTGAGCCTCCTCCTGGTGCGCGCTCATCGCGGCGTGGGTGGCCTCCAGGAGGTCCCGATTCTGCTCGTTGTCCCTACGAGTGCCCTGGGCGACGAGCTCGATGATCCCTCGAGGGTCCTCGCAGCCGCGAATGCGCTCCATGGCCTCGTGTCCGTGGGAGCGGCCCACGGCCGTGGAGATGACCTCCTTCAGGAGCTCCGGTTTCCCGCCCACGCTGGCGTAGACCGTCTTGGTCGCCACCTCGGCGCGGCGCGCGATCTCCGCCACGGTGACCCGATCGTAGCCGTGGTCGGCGAATAGCCGTAGGGCCGCGTCGAGGATGGCTTGACGAGTGTTGGCGGCTTCCTGCCGGCGGCGGGGCGAATGGTAGGAACGGCTCTTACTCACGCTTCAACCCTAGTGGCGGGTGTCGGGGCGGCTCCGGGCAGGAATACCGCCCCGTACACGCGTCGTGCGCTAGTCGACGGTCGAGTCCTCAGCGAGGTCGGCGGGAACCGTTCCGGGAGGCCCGAGCACGACGTCACCGAGTTCCGTGGACACCTTGACGAAGAGGTCGAGGTCGAGTTCGGTGCTGTCCGTGGCCTGGTCCTCGGGGGTCCCGGCACGCATGATGAGTTCGGCGAACCCGGGTGGGGAGGTGATGTTGATGGCGCGTGCCCCCTCATCACCCACCTCGATGGCGTGCGGAACCCGAGTGGGGATGGTGACGTAGTCCCCGGGGCCCAACTTCCTGGTCTCCTCACCCAGCCAGATGGTCAAGGTGCCCTCTAGGACGCAGAGACGCTCTTCGTAACGCGTGTGCAGGTGAAGGGGTGTGCGTGCGCCTGGGATCTGGGTGGAGTCCGTGACGTCGAAACGCCCGCCCGATTCCTCCCCCGTGGTCAGGATGGTGGTGCGCGTCTCCGTGCCGAGGACGAAGCTCCGTCCGGCGGGTGTGGACGTCGCAGCGGGAGGGTTCTTTGTCGTTTCGTTCATGGGCCGGCTCTTTCCTGGCGATTCGGTAATGGGAGAGGTGGGCTCGACCCATGACGACACCGGGCACCGAGCCCGAGGGAGGTCGTATGCGTCGCGGACCCGAGCCTCATGATTGAGGTTACTCCATGTGTATTGATTTCCTCTAGCGTCTATCTGATGTCACCGGCGTACTCGGTCGGGCGCTTGTGGCAGATGAGGACACAGGTGGTGCCGAGCGTGGTCAGACAGGTGGAGGCCTTGTGCTCCCATCGAGTGTCGAAGCTCCGGTTGAGCCGGGGCGAGGTGATGGTTCGCCCGGTCGTGACCGTCCCACGCCCCTGGTGCGTCGGGCGTTGATCGCGTGCCACGTCCGCGACGCTGCGTCCGGCCTGGACCAGGGCCAAGACTTTGCGGCGGAACTCGGCGGGGTATCCACGACGTCCCACGATGCCCTCCTTTAAGGGTCACGTGGTCCCAGGATCCAGAAATTCGACTCCGAAAAACGCAGGCCACACCACTCGGAACCAACGCTTCAGCGTCCAAGGACACCGAAGCTTGCTGATAGAAGTTGTCGTGACACATTCCGTGCGGACGGCCCTCCGCGACCCAGCGGAGAACCCCGAGTCGCTTTTCGTTCAGAGGCTTTAGCGTGGTACATCGACTCCGTCGGATCCCCAAGGTTTCCTATGCTGAGGGTTCCCACGAGGACACGTGAGGATTCCAGGTCCCCGTGGCGGTCCGGTTCAACAGTGGGTCGAGGAAGGGCTCTGTGAGTGCGAGAGCCTGATCCAAGGTGCCGGCCGGCAGTGCTAGAGCCCGTGTCGCTTCCGCTGCGAAGCCGGGCTCCCACAAACTACGGTCCGGGACGGAGAACTCTCGGGGGAGTGTCAAACCCCTGCGCTCGGCCTCTGAGTACAAGGCGTTGCGTTGCTCGTCCGCGGGCAGGGCGGCCCGGCTGACGACGGAGACGAGGTCGATCAGGTCTTTGAAACGGGTGGAAGGGCGTCGCTCCGGGCCGTGCCGTTCGAGAATGGCGCAGGTCTTGTCGGCGATGTGATCGACCAGAGGGTAGGCGCGGTACCCGGAGCGTTCCAAGCCGGGGAGGTCAAGGGTCGGAAGGGGCGGGACGTCTTCGGCGATCCCGGTCATCCGGATGTTCTCGGCCACGACGTCCACATGGAACTTCGTCCACACGGTGGCGCCCAAACGGGCGGTGACGGGTATGCGTACGCCGTTGGCGCCGTCGGAGATGGGCGTTGTCCGTCCTGTCTCGAAACGGAACCAGTCCCCTATGTCCTGTGAGGCCGCCTCCCGTAGGTCGCGCTCGGCTGATTCCCGGCTGGTAGCCCGGTAGAGATCGATGTCGACGGTCCGCCGCACCGCGAGTTCACGGGCCAGGAGCGCGGTCGCCCCCTTGACGATCCAGTTGTTGTCGACGAGGTAGAGCCGGGCGAGCAGGCGATCGTAGGCGAATTGGCGCTGCAACTCGGGTAGGGGCCACGGACCATTAGGGCGAGCCTGCGAACGCAGGCGGTCGGTGAGAGCGCGGCGGAAGGCCGTGGGGGTCTTGTAGGGCAGCGTCATGACTAAGAGGTGTCGGTTTCCGTGTCGGAGATCCGGCTGAGCCAGTGTTCGCGTTCCGGCGCGGCGGTCAGATCGAGGAGCCATCGGAGCAAGGCAGGACCGTCTCCACGGCGCAGCCCGAACCGTCCCGCGTGTGAGGACAGGGCACGAGCCACCGATGTGGGGTCGTCGTCATCGGCGCGTAGGGCGTCTGCCGCGATATGCCCTACGGCGCCTGGGTCCTCCTTGGCCGACAGCAGGTCTGAAACGATGCGCCGCGGTCGGGTCAACGGCAGGCCGTCAAGGGTGGTCCAGTCGGTGTCCGAGAGGCGGCCTCGGTGGAGTCGCAGATCGGGGCGTCGGGATTGTCTGCGTTGGGGCAGTGTGAACTCGTGGACGTCGGCGGGAAGGTGTCCGAGTCCATAGAGCGCGGCGGCTGAGCGGTGCGACACGACACCTTCTTGTGGAGTGCGTTCCCAGGCTGGTGTGTCGGGGGCGAGTTGCAACCAGGCCGCGCGCAGCTCCAGGTGGTTCGGTGGTGGGCCGCCTCTCAGACGGTAGACGCCGTGGGCCACTCGTTCCATGGTGGCCGTGTTCGAGGCGTGGCGGGGGGGGGGG
>NZ_ANBD01000044.1:88795-93169 GCF_000341005.1 Nocardiopsis alkaliphila YIM 80379
GTGGCCGTGTTCGAGGCGTGGCGGGCGAGTGTGCTCCAGGCCATGCCTGTGGCTTCGGCCTGGCGTCGGGTGAACAGTCCCCACTGCTCTTCGGCTAGATCGGCGAGTGAGGCCATCGTTGTGAAGCGTGACATTTCTGCATTCTATCGCTCATATGCTACATATTGCAGTAACAGTTATCGGGTATCACTGCGAAGCTACCACTAGCGCTATACAGTGAAGTATCGTTGGGTGCGCTTTCGTGCGGTCGAAGTCTCGAAGCGCTCGTGGTTTGGGATGGTGTGTGCTCGCATCGATCGGAAGGTTCCGATGATCCGGTTCATGCGCTTCCAAGGGCTGGTCGGGGTGCACCGCCGCACCGGACGCAAGAGCCTCACCGCTCAGGACCGGATGGCCACCACCCCCCGACCTGGTGAGCCGCGACTTCACCGCTCAGACCCCGAACCAGACGCGGCCGACCTCACACCTACGTGCCCACCGACCAGGGATGGCTCTACCTCGCCGTGGTGATGGACCTGTTCTCCCGCAGGATCGTGGAGTGGGCGATGGCTCCTCACATGCGCACCGACTTGGTGTGTGACGCGCTGGCCATGGCGGTGAACAATCGGCCGCGTAAGGCCCTGGGATGGCGGACTCCAGCCGAGGTCTTCGCCGAGCAGCTACAGGCACGGGCTCACGGACATCCGGCTTCACGACCTGAGGCACACATGGGCGACCCTGGCTCTCAAGGCCGGGGTTCCTGTGAAGGTGGTTCAGGAGAGGTTGGGCCACGCCAACCCGTCCATCACGATGAACATCTACGCTCACGTGCTCCCGGGCATGCAGGCCCGTGCCGCTGAGCAGGTGGCATCCCTCTTCGGGTGATCCGCTCCGGTTGCACCCTCCGTTGCAACCCGGGCATGAAAAAAGGCCCTGTGACCAGGACCTTTAGTCGTGTCCGAGGGGGGACTTGAACCCCCACAGCCTTAACGGCCACTAGCACCTCAAGCTAGCGCGTCTACCTATTCCGCCACCCGGACGTGGGTGCTCAGCGCTCGTAGCGCCGAACAGGTTTAACCATAGCAAAGGTCTGGGGGAGCCCGAACCAGTTTTCCGCCGGGGGGTGGTCATGGCAGGGTCTAGGGCAAGAGGTGCGGCCGCAGACGGGAGAGTCAGATGACGGAACCAGACAGGAACCTGAGCCCGGCGGAGGTCGAGGTCGTCGACCTGTGCCGGGAACTCATCGAGTTCGACACCTCCAACTATGGCGACCACTCCGGTCCTGGAGAGCGCAAGGCCGCGGAGTACGTCGCGGGCCGCCTCGACGAGGTCGGGGTGGAGTCCCAGATCTATGAGAAGCACCCCGGGCGCAGCAACGTCGTGGCTCGGATCGCCGGAGAGGACTCCAGCCGTCCGCCATTGCTGATTCACGGTCACCTCGACGTGGTGCCGGCCGCCGCCGAGGACTGGACGCACCACCCCTTCGCCGCCGAGGTCGCCGATGGTTGCGTCTGGGGCCGTGGCGCGGTCGACATGAAGAACATGAACGCCATGGTGTTGGCCACGCTGCGTCAGCGGTTGAGGGAGGGGCGACGCCCTCCGCGTGACATCGTCCTGGCCTTCCTCGCCGACGAGGAGGCCGGCGGCACCTGGGGCGCCCAGTACCTGGTGAACGAACATCCGGAGCTGTTCGCGGACTGTGACTCGGCGATCAGTGAGGTCGGGGGCTTCTCGATCACGATGAAGGAGAATCGGCGCCTGTACCTGGTGGAGACGGCGGAGAAGGGCATCGCGTGGATGAAGCTCACCGCGCGCGGTACCGCCGGACACGGGTCGATGACCAACCGGGACAACGCCGTCACCGAGCTGGCCGCCGCGGTGGCCAGGCTGGGCGAGCACGAGTTCCCGTTGCACTTGACTCCCACGGTGCGGGTCTTCCTGGAGGAGATCTGTGAGGAGTTCGAGATCCCCTTCGATGAGAAGGACGCGGACGCCACGGTGGCCAGGCTGGGGCCGATCGCGAAGATGATCGGTGCCACGCTGCGCAACACCCTGAATCCGACGGTGCTCGGCGGGGGCTACAAGGCCAACGTCGTCCCGGGCGAGGCCACCGCCCAGGTGGACGGGCGTTTCCTGCCCGGTACCGAGGACGAGTACTTCGCCAAGATCGACGAACTGCTCGGCCCCAAGGTGAGCCGGGAGTTCATCCACCACCTGCCCGCGGTGGAGACCTCCTTCGACGGAGGTCTGGTCAACGCGATGTCGGAGTCGTTGCGGGCCGAGGACCCGGGGGCCAAGGCCGTTCCCTATTGTCTCTCGGGTGGTACGGACGCCAAGAGCTTCTCTCGGTTGGGTATCCGAAACTACGGTTTTTCCCCATTGAAGCTGCCGCCGGAGTTGGACTTCGCCGGAATGTTCCACGGAGTGGACGAACGGGTCCCGGTGGACGGGCTCCAGTTCGGTGTCCGGGTGCTGGACCGTTTCATCGACATGAGCTGACCGGAATTCTTTGGGCGGAGTGCCCATGAAACCGGACGAACCGCACCGAGATTTTTCGGTGCGGTTCATTTTTTCACCCACGATCACCCAACGTGATGCTACGGTTGCTTTCAGTTCGACGGTGTCCCTGTGTTCCTCCGGGACTCCGACGTCCGACCGTGGGCGACGTAGCCGCACGGGACCGTCCAGTAGCAGCGAAAGAGGGGAGCATCCATGGTGCTCGCGAGTCGGGGGTGGCTGTCGATCAGCCTCGCTGCTCGCAATGCCCATGGTGCCTACGCTCGCCTGCTGCTCCTGTCCGGAATCGTCGCCGTCGCGTGGATCGCCGGAGGCATGGGTGTCGCCCACGGTGACACCGGTGCCGAGCCCGGCGGATTCGTCGAGAACGTCCTGGGCGTCGGCGAGGCCGCCGAGCGCACCGGCCAGGCCGCGGTGGAGGAGGGCCGGCACAGCGGAGTCTTCGACACCGCGGCCCATGCCACCGCATCGACCGAGGCCCTCGCCGAAACCGTCGTTCCACGCGTCGCCGGACTTCCCGAGAGCACCCTCCAGGACTCCCGTGTCTCCACGGCCTTGGAGGAGGGCACGGTCGGTGCGGTGACCGACAGGACCGTCACCGACACGGCTCGAGCCGTCGACGGGACCGCACGCGGGGCCTACGACCTCGTCGCCGAGGTCGCCCGTACCGGTCAGACCGTGGTGGAGGCCGGCGACGAGAGCTCACGCGTGGGCACGTTCGTCGACAACCTCACCGAAGGGCTGAGCGAGTCGGTCGGTCACGACCGGCTCGACTCCGTGACCGAGCCCGGCGCCCCCTTGGGCCTGCCCATTCTCGGCACCTCCGACGAGCCCGCTCTGGTGACGGAGAAGCGTTCCGACGCCGAAGAGCGTGAGCGTTCGGACGAGGAGTCCGACCACGAGGACCCGAGCGTGGACCGCGCGCTGACGGTCCACATGGCCGAGGCCGGTCTGCGCGTGGTCACCGAGGTCGCACACACCGCCGCTCGGCAGAGCGTCCAAGAGGACGAGGGCGCCGAGCGCGTCCACCTGATCGGTGGTGGCTCCCACCACCAGGCCGGCACCGACGCCACCGGTGCGTCGGCTCCGTCCTTCTCGGCTCCCGGGGCCGCCGGATTCTTGATGAACCGATCCGGCCACATGGTGCTCCGGGCTCAGCGGGTCGCCCTTCCCGGCGACCCCACCCTGGTCGTGCGCGACGCCGCGGACGACCCCTCCTTCTCTCCCGACTAGCCGCTTCCCGCAGGGACCGCGGCCGGTCGGTGCGCCTCGCGCGCAGCCGCCCCACCACTTCTGAGGTGGGCGTGCTCTTCTCCCAGGTCTTTCACGCCGGGAAACCGTCCTTTCGTGGTCCACGAGTGGCAGATCAATTCTCCTTGTCGACCAAAGGACGTGACACTTGATGACCCGAACGACCCACGCCCGAATCGCCGCCCTCCTGGCCGCCGGCCTGCTCGCCGCCGGCACCTGCGGTGTCGCCCAAGCGGACGTCACCACCAGTGGTAACGGTTCGATCGGCGGTGGCAACCAGCTCAACGCCGACCTCGACGTCCCGATCAACGTCTGCGGAAACGCGATCGCGGTGCTCGGCGTCGCCGGGGCCGCCTGCACCGACGGTGACGCCGAGGTCAACGAGCCGGTACAGCCCGAGAAGCCGGAGAAGCCCGAGGTTCCGGACTACCCCGACTACCCGGAGGTCCCGGAGGAGCCCGAGACCCCGGAGAAGCCCGAGAAGCCGGAGGTTCCGGACTACCCCGAGGAGCCCGAGACCCCGGAGAAGCCGGAGACCCCGGAGAAGCCCGAGAAGCCGGAAACTCCGGAGAAGCCTGAACCGCCGATCGACGAGAAGCCCACCCCGGAGCCCTCCGAGGAGGCTTC
>NZ_ANBD01000045.1 GCF_000341005.1 Nocardiopsis alkaliphila YIM 80379
CCGACGCCGCAAGGCCGGGGCCTGATCGCTCTCCGGGCCCGCGGACCCGCGGGCCCGGAGGTTGACGCGAGTCCCGCAGCACCGGCCAAGGCCCAGTGCTCGGGGTTCACGTCAGCCCTCGTTCCACCGGAACGGAGCTGATCGACGGGGAGCGGGCGTTCGTGCGCAGCCAGCGTAGACGTGACGTGACCGCGCCTCCCAGACCGGCGAAGACGCACCGCCCAGGTGCGGAGCCGACCGGATGATCCCCGGCCTTGGCCGAAGGCCCACATCCCATCCAGGGGTGTGGAACGGCCTGTGGCCCCGCACGACACCTTCTCATCAACTCGTTCTCTCGAAAGGACTCCCCACATGCGTAAGTGGGCTGGCACCTCAGCGAAGTCCGTGCTCCTGGCGGCCGGTTTCGTCGCCCTGGGCAGCGGCGTGGCCTTCGCCGACAGTGACGTGGCCACCAGCGGCAACGGTTCACTCTTGGGCGGCAACCAGGCCGTCGTGAACGCCGACGTTCCGGTCAACGTCACCGGCAACGCGATCGGTGCCGTGGCCGGCGTCGCGGGCGCCTCCAGCACCGACAGCGACGCCAAGGTGGTCGGCCACCACAACGAGGTGCACACCTCGGGCAACGGTTCGGTCCTGGGCGGCAACCAGCTGGTGGTCGATGGTGACGTTCCGGTGAACGTG
>NZ_ANBD01000046.1:0-87043 GCF_000341005.1 Nocardiopsis alkaliphila YIM 80379
GACTCCGACTCCGACTCCAAGGTCGTGCACCAGGGCCACAAGCACCACAAGAACCACGGCCCGGAGATCGCCACCTCGGGTAACGGCTCGGCCGTGGGCGGCAACCAGCTGGTGGTCGATGGTGACGTTCCGGTGAACGTGGCGGGCAACGCGATCGGTGCCGTCGGCGGTGTCGCGGGCGCCGCCGCCACCGACGCCGACGCGATCGTGCGTCACCACCAGAGCGCCCCGGTCGAGTACCAGTCCGGTCGGCCCACCACCGACATGGTCGCCGAGGTGGTCGAGAACGCTCAGATCCTGCCGGACACCTCTGGTGTGGACGTCGGTCTGCTGCGCCAGTCGGCCCCCGTCCGTGAGCACCAGTCGGCCCCGGCCCACGGCCACCGGTCGATCGCGACCTCCGGCAACGGTTCGCTGCTGGGCGGCAACCAGGGCGTCATCGACCTGGACGTTCCGGTGAACGTGGCGGGCAACGCGATCGGCGCCGTCGGTGGCGTCGCGGGCGCCTCCAGCACCGACAGTGACGCCGTGGTCAAGGGCGAGCACACCGACATCGCGACCTCCGGTAACGGCTCGGTCCTGGGTGGCAACCAGCTGGTGGTCGATGGCGACGTGCCGGTGAACCTCACGGGCAACGCGGTCGGCGCCGTGCTCGGCACCGCGGGTGCCTCCAGCACCGACTCCGACTCCAAGGTCGTGCACCAGAGCGCCCAGACCGAGGCTCAGTCCTCGGCGTTGGACAGCGTGCCGCTGGTCGATCGGCTGCCCGAGGTGCCCGTCTCCGAGATGGTGCCGGTCGACTACGGCCTGAGCGAGACCGCGCACCGGTCAGTGGACGCGCACGCTCCGGAGCGCCTCAACGAGCTGCCCGCGCCCGCCGAACTGCCCGACCTCGACCCGGTGGGCGACCTGCTGGGTGCCGTGGGCGTCGGCCTGTAGGACCGATGCGGGTCCCGTGAGGACCCGTGCGGGGGTGTGGTCCGGACACGGACGTCCGTGCCGACGGAGGAAGGGGCCCCACCGTTCCGTGAGGAACGCGGTGGACTGCGGTGGGCTCTCTTACGACGGAGGAGCGGTGGACGGGGGCCGGGGCACCGATCCGCGAACGGTATCCAGATGCCGTGAACGACGAGTCGCAGGAGTCGTCTCCCGTGCTCCCGTTCCGTGAGGAACGCGGTGGACTGCGGGAGGAACGGGGGCGGTGGCCACCGGCTCGGAACGCGAAGTGAGTCCTCCCGGGAATATCCGGGAGGACTCACCGCATTTTGGAGGCAGAACGTCCCTACCACCCCGGCAGCCCTCAAGTGTGACGCAAGTCACTTATCTGGGGTGTTCAGTGTGCTCGTCCGAGTCCGGAGTGGTCTCAAGGAGAGGGGCGCCACGGTCGATAATCCACGTTACGGGCCGGTACCGGTCCGCCGAACGCTTATTCTGCGGGTGCCGGTGGGTGCGAGAGTGTCGGAGCGACGACGGACCGAACCCGGGCGAGGCCGACCCGGTCCACTCACCGACGGGGAGTTCCTGTAGTTCGGTTACTGTCGATTCCCACGGGGACCGAAGAACCACGGCCGACAGAACACGTAAGGCTAGACGTAGGGGAAACAGCGTGCCACCCACGAAGGGCAGCGCCGGCGAGAACGGCTCGAAGGACAACGGAAAAAAGGGAGCGGGGACCGCTCTCGTCATCGTCGAGTCACCGGCCAAGGCCAAGACCATCGCCGGGTATCTGGGGCGCGGCTATGTCGTGGAGTCCAGCATCGGCCACATCCGTGACATGCCCACCAAGGCCGCCGAGATCCCCGCGAAGTACAAAGGCCGGCCCTGGGCCCGGCTCGGCGTGGACGTCGACGGCGACTTCGAACCGCTCTACGTCGTCAACAGCGACAAGAAGGCCCACGTCAAGAAGCTCAAGGAGCTGATGGCCGAGGCCGATGAACTCCTGCTCGCCACAGATGAGGACCGTGAGGGCGAGGCCATCGCCTGGCACCTGCGCGAGGAGCTCAAGCCCAAGATCCCCGTCCGTCGGATGGTCTTCAACGAGATCACCAAGGACGCCATCCAGCACGCCGTCAACAACACGCGCGACCTCAACACCCGCCTGGTCAGCGCCCAGGAAACGCGGCGCATCCTCGACCGTCTCTACGGTTTCGAGGTCTCACCCGTGCTGTGGAAGAAGGTCATGCCCAAGCTCTCGGCGGGCCGAGTGCAGTCCGTGGCCACCCGGCTGGTGGTCGAGCGTGAGCGCAAGCGGATGGCCTTCACTCCCGCCGAGCATTGGGACCTCAAGGCGATCTTCGACGCCACCGCGGCCGACACCGACGGTCCCGCCTCCTTCCCGGCCACCCTGGTCTCCATTGACGGCAAGCGCGTCGCCACCGGCCGCGACTTCACCGCCGAGGGCACCATCCGTTCCGACCGGGACGTGCGTCACCTCGACGAGGCCGCCGCGCGTGGCCTGGCCGAACGCCTGGCCGGGGCCGGGTTCGCGGTCGCCTCCGTGGAGCGCAAGCCCTACCGTCGCTCGCCCTACGCGCCCTTCCGGACCACCACCCTCCAGCAGGAGGCCTCCCGCAAGCTCAACCTGTCCGCGAAGCAGACCATGCAGGTCGCCCAGCGGCTGTACGAGAACGGGTACATCACCTACATGCGTACCGACAGCACCACGCTGTCGGACAGTGCCGTCAAGGCCGCCCGTGACCAGGCACGTCGCTTGTACGGCGGTGACTACCTGCCGGACAAGCCGCGCGTGTACGCCAAGAAGGTCAAGAACGCCCAAGAGGCGCACGAGGCCATCCGTCCGGCGGGTGACAGCTTCCGTACCCCCAATGAGACCGGCCTGAGCGGTTCCGACTTCCGTCTCTACGAGCTCATCTGGAAGCGCACCGTGGCCTCCCAGATGAAGGACGCCGTCGGCGAGTCCGTCACCGTCCGTATCGAAGGCACCTCCAGCACCGGCGAGGCCGTCGAGTTCAGCGCCGGCGGCAAGGTCATCACCTTCCACGGTTTCCTCAAGGCCTACGTCGAGGGGTCCGACGATCCGGCCGCCGATCTGGACGACCGGGAGCGCCGCCTGCCCGCCCTGGCCGAGGAAGACCCGGTCAAGGCCCAGAACCTGGAGGCCGAAGGACACAGCACCCGGCCGCCCGCGCGCTACACCGAGGCCACCCTGGTCAAGGAGCTCGAGGAACGGGAGATCGGACGCCCCTCCACCTACGCCTCCATCATCGGCACCATCCTGGACCGCGGCTACGTGTTCAAGAAGGGCACGGCCCTGGTGCCCTCCTTCCTGGCCTTCGCCGTGGTGCAGTTGCTGGAACGGCACTTCGGGAACCTGGTGGACTACGAATTCACCGCGCGCCTGGAAGACGTCCTGGACGACATCGCCCGTGGTGAGAGCGAGAGCCTGCCGTGGCTGCGCCGTTTCTACTTCGGTGGACAGACCTCCGAAGGCGAGACGGAGACGGGGTTGAAGGAATTGGTGGGCGACCACCTGTCCGAGATCGACCCCAAGGAGGTCAGTTCCCTGCCCCTACCCGGTACCGACATCGTGCTCCGGGTGGGCCGTTTCGGTCCCTACCTGGACCGTGACGGGGAACGGGTGAACGTGCCGGAGGACCTGGCGCCGGATGAGCTCACCCTGGCCAAGGCCGAGGAACTCTTCGCCCAGCCCAGTGGTGACCGTGAGCTCGGCACCGACCCCGAGACCGGACGCGCCATCGTCGCCAAGTCCGGACGCTTCGGCCCCTACGTCACCGAGATCATTCCGGAACCAGAGGAGGGCGAGACCAAGCCCAAGGGCAAGACCAAGGCCAAGGGCAAGGTCAAACCGCGCACCGCTTCGCTGCTCAAGAGCATGGATCTGGACACGGTCACCCTGGACGACGCGCTCCGGCTACTGTCCCTGCCACGCGTGGTCGGTCAACTGGACGGCGAGGACGTCACCGCTCAGAACGGTCGCTTCGGCCCGTACCTGAAGAAGGGCACGGACAGCCGCTCCCTGGAGACCGAGGAGCAGATGTTCACGATCACCCTGGAGGAGGCCCGGGCGATCTTCGCCCAGCCCAAGCAGCGAGGGCGCCGCGCGGCGGCCCCGCCCCTGCGCGAGCTCGGGGAGGACCCGGCCACCGGAGCCAAGATGGTGATCAAGGACGGTCGTTTCGGCCCCTATGTCACCGATGGGGAGATCAACGCCTCTCTGCGCAAGGGTGACGAGGTCGAGTCGATCACCGACGAACGCGCCGCCGAGTTGCTGGCCGACCGCAGGGCCAAGGCGCCCGCCAAGAAGACGACGAAGAAGGCCACGGCCAAGAAGACGACCACGGCCAAGAAGACGACGGCGAAGAAGAGCGGCGCCACCACGAAGAAGACGACGGCGCGCAAGTCCGCCGCCGAGAAGACCGGTGAGCCCAAGACCACGGCCAAGGAAGAGGCCTGAGCCGGTCCGGTTCCGTGATGTCGATCGCCCGCCCGGATGTTTCCCGAAGGAGGCGCCCGGGCGGGCCGCCCCTCGTGTTTCGTAGCAAAGACGCGACCTCGTCCCCTGTCGGGTGATGATCTTCCGTACTACTCTGTCCGTGACTGATGGGGACACGGAATCCGTGTGTGCCCCGGAGGTATCCCCCGATTCCCTGGACAGGTGGCCAACGCCTGTCGGTTCCGATCCCCCTCCTCGATAATCTTGAGCGCTATGAGCAGATCTGCACCCCTGGGAGCGCCGACCGAGGCGCACCACGTCCTCGCGATCACACCCTTCCGAAGGCTGTGGGTCTCGCTTTCCCTCTCCAGCCTGGGCGACTGGCTGAGCCTGCTGGCCCTGGTGTCCCTCGCGGCCATCTTCACCGCCGAGGGATCCGACCTCGTTCGGTACCTGACGGTGGCGGGCGTGGTCGCCATCAAACTCGCCCCCGCGGTCCTCCTCAGTCCTTTGGCCGGGCTCGTCTCCGACCGGCTGGACCGGCGGTGGACGATGGTCGGCGGTGACGTCCTGCGGGGCCTCCTCTACGTCTCCATCCCCGTAGTGGGTCTGTCGTTCCCCGGTTTCGCCTTGCCGTGGCTGCTGATCGCAGGTCTGCTGGCCGAGATCGTGGCCCTGTTCTGGACGCCCGCGCGTGACGCCACGATCCCCGTACTGGTTCCCAAGAGGATGCTCGGCCAGGCCGACCGGCTCACCCTGTTGGCCACGTACGGGGCCGCGCCCGTGGCGGCCCTGCTCTTCGCCGCACTGGCCTCGGTGGACAACCTGCTGGGCGCACTCGTGCCGTCCATGGCCGCCCCCGCCGCGGATGTCGCCCTCTACATCAACGCCCTCACCTTCTTCATCGCCGCGATCGTCGTCGCCGGCCTGCCGTTGCCCAAGCACACGGTGGCGAGTTCCTCACTGAGCCCCCACCGGGACGCCACCTTGATGCGCGCGCTCGGCACCGGCCGGCGGGCCGTGGGGTCCGGACCGCTCACCCGCGCCGTGGTCGTCGGCCTCACCGTCACGGCGACCATGGGCGGTCTGATCATCGGTGTGGGCCGTCCGCACGTGGAGAACCTCGGCGCGGGCAACGCCGGTTTCGGTGTCCTGGTGGCCGCGCTCTTCCTCGGTCTGGGGTTGGGGATGGTCGCCGCCCCGCGTGTGCTGAAGCAGTTCAGCCGCCGCCGGTTCCTCGGTCTGTCCGTGGTACTGGCCGCGCTGGCCCTGCTCTTGGCCGGTGCGATCGCGGACATGGTCTTGTCGGCCGTCCTGGTGTTCGTGCTCGGACTGGGTGCGGGCCTGACCTGGGCGACCGGTACCTGGCTGATCAACGTGGAGATGGAGGAGGAGCGTCGCGAGGACGCGTTCGCCTTCCTGCACGCGGCCGGTCGGATCGCGCTGCTCACCGCCGCGGTGGTGGCCCCGGTCGTGGCGGGTCTGGTCGGGAACCACGAACTCCCGCTCGGCGGCCCCCTCAGCTACTCCCTGTACGGCAGCGGCCTGGTCTTGATGGTGGCCGGTCTTCTCGCCCTGGCGTCGGCCTTCGTAGCCGCGCGGCAGGCGGTCCAGGACGACCCCGAGGTGGGTCCGGGATTGCTGCCGGAACTCTTCGCCGCCCTGCGCGGGGTCAGCCCTGGTGTGGAGGAGGAAGACAAGACCACGGTCTCCGGTGCCTTCATCGTCTTGGAGGGCGGGGAGGGCGCGGGCAAGTCCACCCAGGTCCGTGACCTGACGGTGTGGCTACGGGACCAAGGCTTCGAGGTGCTGAGCACTCGCCAGCCGGGCGCCACCAAGCTGGGTATGCGGCTGCGCGGTATCCTTTTGGACCGCGAGAACTCGCACATCACCGACCGTGCCGAGGTGCTCCTGTACGCCGCGGACAAGGCCGATCACGTCGAACAGGAGATCCTTCCGGCGCTGCGCCGCGGAGCGGTGGTGATCAGTGACCGTTACGTCGACTCCCTGCTCGCCTACCAGGGCGCCGGACGCGACCTGGACGTGGCCGAGATCCAGGAGATCAGTGACTGGGCCACCCAGGGGTTGGTTCCGGACCTGACGGTGATCTTGGACGTGCGGCCCGAGGAAGGGCTCTCCCGTCTGGGTGGTCCGGCCGACCGGATCGAATCGGAGTCGACCGAGTTCCACAACCGGGTTCGCAAGGGTTTCCGCGCGTTGGCGGAGGAGGCTCCGGAGAGGTACTTGATCCTGGACGCGAGCGAGTCCCGGGAAAAGATCGCCCGCCAGATCCAGCGTCGGGTGCGTCCGCTGCTGCCGGACCCGGTCGACGCCGATTCCGAGGCGGTCACCGGCATGATCCCGGTGATCAAGCCCGAGTAGTCGCCCTCGGTCAGACGTGGAGGAAGGCCCCACACCACCGGAACCGCCGGTGGTGTGGGGCCTTCACCACAGGGACCAGGGCCGGAGGGCCCGCCTTGGCGCCGATGGACGGTGGCTTCTTCCTCCAGGGCCGTGTGGCCCAAGGAGGGTAGGGGATCCGTTTCGATCCTGGGCTCGGACTCAGAAGTCGTAGCGCGTCTGGCTGAACACCGGCGCCTTGCCGAACGCGAAAGCGCGCTCGGGAGTGACCCGGACGGTCAGGACCCGCCTCCGGCGTATCGAGTCGGCCAGCCCGAACCAGGTGCCCTCGGGCGAAGTGATCGCCGGACCGTATTTCTCCTCGTAGGCTCGAGCGATCCGCTCGAGTGCGTCGGGGTCCTCCACTCGGGCGCCGCTTCCCTCCACGACGATGTCCGGAGGGCCGTCCAAGGCGTTGTTCCCGGTACTGATGAGGCAGTGCGGGTTCGCGGACAGATTGAGCGCCTTACGTTCTCGTGGACCGGTGCAAAAGCATCCGGCCTCCTCCACCCACACCCCCAGGAGAGGGGTCAGGTGTGGTCTGCCGTCGGGGCGCACGGTGCTCGCTCGATACAAAGGAGCCTCGGCCAGGACGGAGCGCGCGTACTCCCAGGAGAGCGCTTCGGCGTCGAGAGAGCCGAACTCGGGGCACAGGGTGGTCTTGGGCACGGACGTGTTCACGGTTCCTCCTCGGTTTCACCCGTACGGACCCGGCGTGAAGCATGAACTCATCGGTCCGGGAAGGGGCCGGGCACGATCGCGTCGCCGCTTCCTCACCCGTTCGCCTCGACGATGGGGCCTGTGGAAAACGGTCCGACCGTCGGTGCCGGCTCCTATCCTGGAGGCCGGATCAGTGAGCCCGTGGATGGGGGAAGCGTGACGGTCTTCGACGACCTCGTCGGCCAGGAGGTGGCCGCCGCACGGTTGGAGCGCGCGGTTCGGGGCGCCGCGGACCTCCTCGCCGGAGGGCGGGGGACCGGTATGACCCACGCTTGGCTGTTCACCGGCCCGCCCGGTTCCGGCCGGGAGGAGGCGGCGCGGGCCTTCGCCGCCGCTCTACAGTGTGCGAAGGGCGGTTGCGGTCACTGTGACTCCTGCCATCAGGTACTGACCGGAACGCACCCCGACGTCCTGTACGTACGCCCCAGTGGGTTGAGTTTCGGTGTGGCCGCCACCCGTGATCTCGTTCTGCGTGCCGGTTCCAAACCCTCCGGCGGCAACTTCCGGATCGTCCTGTTCGAGGACGCCGACCGTGCCACCGAAGCCGCCTCCAACGCCCTGCTCAAAGCGGTGGAGGAGCCCTCACCGCGAACCGTGTGGCTGCTGTGTACGCCCACCCCGGAAGACCTGCTCATCACCATTCGCTCCCGTTGCCGCTTGGTCACCTTGGCCACCCCCGGCACCCGGCAGATCGTGGACGCCCTCGTCCAACGGGACGGGGTGGACCCCGTCACCGCCGAGGCCGCCGCACGGGCCGCTGCGGGCCGGGTGGATCGTGCCCGGCAGTTGGCCACGGACCCCGAGGCCCGTCGTCGTCGGGAGGAGGTCCTGTCCATCCCGGCCTCGTTGGAGGGACTCGGCGCCTGTGTCACCGCGGCCGCCCGCCTGTACGAGATCGCCGAAGAGGAGTCCAAGGCGCTCACCACGGCGCTCAACGAGAAGGAGAAGGACGAACTCAAGGCCGCCTTCGGTGAGGGATCCACCGGTAAGGGGGTGGCCAAGGCCGTCCGTGGCGCGGCCGGGGCGCTCAAGGACCTGGACGAGCGTCAAAAGCGCCGTGCCACCCGGATCAAGCGCGATTCCTATGACCGCGCCCTACTCGATCTGGCCGCCTTCTACCGCGACGTCCTCGCCCTCCAGATGAACGCCGGTGTGGAATTGTCCACCGCGGAGCGTTCGGGAGACCTGGAGCGGATCGCCCGTTCGGGCCCACCCGAAGCGACCCTGCGCCGGATCGACGCGATCATGACGTGCCGGGAACGGATCGCCGCCAACGTGCACCCACAGATCGCCATGGAGGCCATGACCTCCGCTCTGTTGACCGGCTGAGACCAAAGGGTCGGAACCGGGTGGTCCGGCCGGTCCACGACAATCGGAACGTGACGTGATGACGAGTGGAGGCGGTCGCGGGTGGGTCTGAGGGTGCGGGTATGGGCGGCGCTGAGCGCCGGGGCGGTGTTGCTCATGGGTTGTACCACCGAGGGTGGTGGGACGGAGCAGGACACCGCGCGATCCGGGGACCTCTTCGAACGACGACTCGACTGGCAGGAGTGCGAGACCGGGCTGCCCGGCAGTGAATGCGCGGTCTTCGAGGTACCGCTGGACTATGACGACCCCGACGGTGAGCGGATCGAGATCGCGGTCAAACGTGTCCCCGCCACCGGTGACGACGTCCTCGGTTCCCTGGTGATCAATCCAGGCGGTCCCGGTGGTTCGGGCTACGACTTCGTGGACCACTCGCCCTACGCCATCGGCGAGGCCGTGCGGGAACGCTTCGACGTGGTGGGATTCGACCCCCGAGGCGTCGGCCGCAGTACCCCTTTGATCTGCATGGACGCTGAAGGGATCGACGACTTCCTCGGCACCGACTACGGAGACGGGGAGGGCGCCGACGACCTCGCCGAGCTCAGCCCGGAGGGGTTGGCCCAGATCGAGGCCGGCAGCCGGGAGTTCGTCGAGGCCTGCGAGGAGAACGCGCCCGACCTGATGCGCAACGTGGGGACCGCCGACGTCGCCCGGGACATGGACGTTCTGCGTGAACTCCTCGGGGATGAACGGCTCACCTACCTGGGCGCCTCCTACGGCACCCACATCGGCGCGCAGTACGCCGAACAGTTCCCCGAGCGGGTACGCGCCCTGGTCCTGGACGGCGCGGTCGATCCGAGCCAGGACCAACTGAGTGTGAGCGTGCAGCAGGCCACCGGTTTCGAGACGGCGCTGCGTTCCTTCGTCGAGGACTGCCTCACCAGACCGGACTGTCCGATCGGCGGCCCGGGAGACGAGGTCGCCCAGGGTATCGCCGTCCTGGAGGACTTCCTGGAGGAGGTGGCCGTCGAACCGCTGAGCACCACCACCGACGACGGGCGCGAGGTCAACCGGGCCCGCGCCGAGCTGGGTGTGCTCGCGGCCCTGTACACCGAGAACCGGTGGCCACGGGTGCGTGAGGCGCTCACCGACGCAATGGAGGGCGCAGACGGCACCGGGTTGTTGCTACTGGGCGATGACCTGTACGGACGTGGGGACCTGGCCGAGTACGAGAACTCCACCGCAGCGCTCACCGCGGTGAACTGTTCCGACTCCCCGGCCCCACGTGAGGTGGAGGCCTACGCGGAGGCGGCGGCCGTCGCGGGCGAGGAGTCCCCGGTCTTCGGTCCGTTGCTCGCCTGGGGCGCCCTACCCTGCGCTTTTTGGCCGGAGGAGGCGGTGGCCGAGCAGACCGTGCTCACGGGCGCGGGCGCCGATCCGATCATGGTGGTGGGTACCACCCGCGACTCCGCGACCCCCTACGCCTGGTCCGAGGCGCTCGCCGACCAGTTGGAGTCGGGCTTCCTGCTCACCCGGGACGGGGACGGTCACACCGGATACCGGATGGGCGACGACTGCGTCGACGAGATCGTCGAGGAGTACCTTCTGGAGCTGATGGTGCCCGAGGACGGAATGGTCTGTGCGCCGCCTCTCGCCGGCTGACGAAGGTGTACGCCTCACTCTTGGGAGGCGCTAGACTGGATCGTGCTTCGCCACGTGTGACACGTGGCGACGTGCCGCCTTAGCTCAGTCGGCAGAGCGATTCACTCGTAATGAATAGGTCATCGGTTCGATTCCGATAGGCGGCTCCACTCCAAGCAGCGAAAACGCCACCCCGTCCGGGGTGGCGTTCTTCTTTTTGCGTCGCAGGGTTACCAAAAAGGGGGCCAGCGGCCTACTCGACGTCGCCGAACTCCGGGCACTGTCTCCCGAGGAGGCCGAGGGATTCTGACCGACCCTGGCCACGAACGGTTCTCCCCGCATCGGGTTTCTCGACCCTGGGGTGGATACGGTACATAACGCAGACCCTCTGGCGCGGCACCGCTGCCGCCACCCCCTAGGGAGTCGATGGATGATCACGGTCCACGTCTCGAAGACGGATCCCGGTGCGAGCTCCTCCCTGGGGCAGGTGGTCCGAGACCCCCGTTACGCGGGTTCGGACCTGTGTCTGCGGGTGGATCCGGGTGACTACGTCGAGCCTCAGGTGGTGGGTGTGCTCCGACGCGTGGTCGTGGTCCCCACCGAGGGGGTGGGCACCGTCTCGGTCACGGCGGCCAACGAGACCAACGTCTTCAACGTGCACGAGGGCGGCGACCTGGAACTGTGCGGAGTCGGCGTACGCAGCGCCTCGGACGAGTACCCGCCGCTGTACGTACAGGAAGGGGCACGTCTTCGGGCGGTCGATTGCGTCTTCACCTCGCCCCGGCGGGTGAACGTGGTGGGTGCCCGGGCGGAGATCGTCGACTGTCGCTTCGAGGACGGCGGGCTGCTGTGGGACACCAGTGAGGGTTCCGTGCGCGACTGCTACTTCGCCGAAGCGGTGATCGCGGTCCAAGGGGAGTGTTCACCGAAGATCAGCAAAAGCATCTTCACCGGTGCCCACGATGACTGGCACACCTTCTACGTGGCGGGTTCCTCTCCGGAGGTGGTCGATTGCGCGCTGATGGACGGTGGCGGTCTCTACGTTCGGAATCGGGCCGCTCCCGAGTTCATCGACGTGCGGATCATGGGCTCACATGACTGGCCGGTGCGGGTCTACGAACGGTCCCGAGCGGGGTTCACCCGTCTGGTGGTGGAGTCCCCCCGCAAGGAGCACACGGACGCGTTCTTCGTCCACGGAGACTCCCAGAGCACCCTGAACGACTGCGAGATCATCGGTTCCACCCGCACCGGACTGGCGATCGAGGGCGGGCGGCTCACCGTTCGAGGGCTGACCGTCGAGGGAACCGACGCGGACGCCCTCCTGATCGATGGTGGCGAGGCCGACATCACCGACCTGCGTTGTCGCGGGATCGGTAAGGCGGCCTTGCTGGCCGCGGACGGGGCACGGGTGACGGTCTCGGGGATCTCGGTCACGGAGAGCGTCCAAGAGGGGCGCGGCGCGATCGCGGCGGTGCGTTCGCACTTGGAGGTGAGTGACCTCAGGGTCAGTC
This sequence comes from Nocardiopsis alkaliphila YIM 80379, assembly GCF_000341005.1. Classification (GTDB taxonomy): domain Bacteria; phylum Actinomycetota; class Actinomycetes; order Streptosporangiales; family Streptosporangiaceae; genus Nocardiopsis; species Nocardiopsis alkaliphila. The sequence goes on from NZ_ANBD01000046.1 coordinate 11,992, forward strand.
GTTGGCATGGGCCGATGGCCATCGTCGTGGGCGGTGGTGGCCGGTTCGAGGACATCGTCGGCCACGAGGTCGGTTCGGGGATCCACAGTCGGGAGGACGCCACCATCACCGTGCGAGGGATGGTCCTGCGCGAGGCCCGGGAGGATGGTCTGAACATCCTCGACGGCGCCGAGGTCCGGCTCTTGGACGCGGACCTGTCCGAGTGTGGGGAGGACGCCGTCTACGTGCGGGGAGGTTATGTCACGATCCGTTCCTCGACGCTCTCCGGCAGTGGGGAACGCGGGGTACGCGTGGGCGAGGGCGGAGTGGCGGCCTTGGAGGACTCGGCGATCAGGGATGGGCGGGGCGACGGGCTCATGGTGGAGGACGGCGGTCGGGTGCGGTTGGTGCGCTGCACGGTCTCGGGCAACGATGACGAAGGACTCTGGGCTGCGGTCGACGCCTCCGTCTACTTGGAGGAGACCACTTTCAGTGGGAACCGGGGAGGGGACGGGGACCGGGTCTCGGCCCGGGGCGTGGGCCGCGGCCGGCCGTCCGATGGAGGGGACGGTGCGGTCCGGGACCGAGGACGGTCGTTGGAGGCCTTGCTCACCGAACTGGACGCGATGGTCGGACAGGAGCGGGCCAAGCGGCAGGTGCGGGAGCTGGTCGACCTTCAGCGGGTGAGCGCCGAACGGGTGAGCGCCGGGCTGCCCGCCCTGAACGTGGAACGACACCTGGTACTGGCGGGCCCGCCCGGGACCGGTAAGACCACGGTGGCTCGGCTGTACGGGGAGATCCTGCGGTCCCTGGGAGTCCTGGCACACGGAGGGCCGTTCGTGGAGGTGGCCCGCCCCGACCTGGTGGGTGAGCATTGGAGTGCTACCCGGGCCAGGGTGATCGAGGCGGTGGAACGGGCGCGCGGTGGTGTGCTGTTCGTCGACGGAGCGCACGCGTTGGTGGGTGGATCCGATGCCCCGGACACCCATGGTCACGAGGTCGTCGACACCTTGGTGGGCCTGATGGAGGCACTCGGACGGGAGCTGGTGTTGGTGCTGGCCGGATACTCCGAGCGGGTCCATGCCCTGCTCGACGCTTACCCGGGCCTGCGCTCGCGGGTGGCACGAACGGTCGAGTTCGAGAACTATTCACCCGAGCAGCTCGCGGGGATCTTCACCGAAACGGCCGCGGAACGGGGCTACACCCTGGGAGAGGCGGTGCGTGAGTTGCTGACGGGGCACTTTCGACGGCAGTCGCAGGGAATGGCCTTCGACAACGGTCGTGAGGTGCGGCGAGTGCTGGAAAACGTGATCAAGGCCCAGTCGGAGCGGGTCACGCAAGGGGGCTACACGACGGTCGACGACCTCACCCGGCTGTCGGTGGAGGACCTGGAAGAGGTGGCCGGAGCCGCCCCGGCGGATTTGGACGGCCGGGCCAGGGGGCAGGTCGCCTCGGTGATGTCCCGGTTGGACGCCCTGGTGGGCAGGGAGGAGGTCAGGAACGCGCTGGCCCGGCAGATGGCCGACCTGTCCTCGGTGACCTCCGGGTGGCGGGAGGTCGGCGCGGGTGTGCGTTGTTCGCCCCATCTGGTGTTCGTGGGGGCGCGGGGCACCGGCAGGTCTTTGGTGGCCGGGATCTATGGCGAACTCCTGGCCGCGTTGGGAGTGTCGACACACGGACGGTCGGTAGGGCTGGGGGCCGCTGACCTGGTGGATCGGGGGAAGGCCACCCATGGGGCCGAGGTGGCCTTCGAACAGGCCAAAGGCGGTGTCCTGGTGATCCGGGACGCCCAGGTGTTGACCGAGATGGAAGGTGCGGCCAAGGTGCTCGCAGGGCTGATGGAAGAGCATCGTGACGACGTGGTCGTGGTGCTGAGCGCCGGGCCCGAAGGATTGGGCTCGTTTTTCGACGCCCACCCCGGCCTGCGAGAACGATTCCTTCGTGTGCTGGAGTTCGCCTCCTATACGACCGATGAGCTGTTGCGCGTCTTCGCGGGCATGGCGGCGGAGGCCGGCCTGCGACTGCCGGCACGGACCCGCGCGGCGCTCGCGGAGTTGGTGGAGGCCCGGGCGGAAGGGTTCGCCGAGGGCAATGGGGCCCAAGTGCGTCTCTTGTTCGAGGAGTGCGCGGCCCGACAGGCGAAGCGGATCGAAAAGATGGCGCGGAGCAAGGAGTTCCTCGGGGTAGCGGCTCTGCGGACCCTTCTGCCCGAGGACCTCCCGAGCGACTGAAAAAGCCGGGATCCAGACCCGGCCTCCTTGGCGCAAGGATTACTCTGCGTACTTCGGTGTAGTGCCTGTTGTGTCCGAAGTGTGGGTAGGTGGGTGGTATGAGCCTGATGTTCATGTTGCTCACGTTGGTAGGCGCAGTGGTCGTACTCGGTGGCGGGTCCTACGTCCTGCGCACGTTCTTGGCCCGGATGGAGTCACACGATGCGTTCACCGACCCCGAGCCTCCGCCGAGAGTCGGGCCCGATCCTCACGTGGGCGGCTACGTGCCGGCCCCGCGAGACCCTGAGGGCCGGCGGCCCCTGGGCCACCAGGACGATGATGGACCTCCCGTCCGTGAACCTTGACAAGGGAGTGCGAGTGGTACGCCTCCTCAGGCCTTGGGGCGGTTCTGTAGCCAGCCCCAGACGGCGGTCGCGATGAAGAGGAGACCGCCGATCACCGCGAGCCAGAACAAGCCTCTGATCACCATGCCGACGATGGCCAGGATCAACCAGATCGCGAGCAGGACGAGGATGAAGTAGACCATGGGTGCTCCCGGAGTCGTTCACGTGGTTCTTCGCTGGCCTACCCCACGAGGTATCGAGTGAAGCGCCGGAGCCTGGGGCCGATGGTGACACCGGGAGGAGAGGGTCGGAACAGTGCGTGACCCTTGGGGCGGGTGTGTGCAAGTGCCGACTTCTGGGGAAGGGAGTGAACATGAGTCTGGAAGAGGCATCACGTCAGTTGGAAGCAGCGATTCACGATGCGAGAGTGTCCTTCGACTGCATCCTGTTGGAGGAGTTGGATCGGGCGCACACCAATGCGATCACGGCGAGGGCGGCCGTGGACGCGGCGGAACAGGCCATCCGGGTGGCGCTGGAAGACGCGAAGGCCGACAAGGCCGATACGGGGGCGACCGATTCGAGAGCGGTGGATACGGACTGATCCCCCCATGGGAAATCGAACATAGTTTCGATCGATGGGTATGCTGGGTTGTATGCCCGATCCGTCCTTGACGCCGGACTGGCCCGCGAGTGTGCACCCACCCGGGTCGGACTCCTTCGAGCAGACGGCCCTGGAATGGTTGTTCGACCACGTGCCGGCCGACTACCGACTGCACGGGGTCCTACGACGCCATCCCGTGGCCCTCTCCCGGTTGGCCCGCCAGTACGCTTCGGCGGCACTGGAGGCGGCCCGGGAGGGGTACCGCACGGCCCGAGTGGACCTACGTGATCACCTACCACCCCATGCCCTGGACCAGGTGATGAACGCCTACCTCGAGGAGGGGCGGCGTGCCGCCGGGAGCCTTCGATCCATCGAAGCGGTGGACGGAGCATTGCGCACGGCCGGAAACGAAACCGCACCATGAACGGATCGGCCCCGCTGCGTTCAGGCGGTGACCCGTACCAGCACCGCCACCTCGTCACCGGTGTTCATCAGGTGCCGCCGCCCCCGTGCGCCCTCTCCCACCACTCGAGCGCGGTCTCGGGCCAGTTCGGTGGCCGAGAGTATCTGGCCGTCGGTACCCGAGGTGATCAGATGGGCGCGCCCATCGACCAGGTAGAAGACCTCCAAGCGGTGGGGCCGGTCCACACGTGGTTCCGGGCCGGCGATGAAGCCGTTCGGTTCGAGGGCCACGGTGGTCACCTGGAAACGTCCCCGGACCTGTTCGCGTACGGTGCGAGGGGCGTGCTGCCAGTGTCCGCGTCGGGCCGGCCACAGTGTCGGGCGGCGNGGTCGGCGCAAGGTGGTCGCGGCCGTCCGGGCCGTGGAGACCACCTGCCCGAGTGTGGGGAGGGGGCGTACGTCCAAGTGGGCGTAACCGGAGGTGCGCCCGGCGTCCACGACGTCGCCGATCCCGTCCAGGGACACGGCCGCGGTAGGCGGTCGGTGAGTGTGCTCGGCCGTGGTGGGGCGGATGGTGGCCGGGGCGGAGGGCTGGTGGGCCATCGTGAGAGGATCCTCCACGTATGCGCGGCGCCCGTCAGGATGGGGGACCGCGAAGATGTCGTCATGGGCCCCGGTGACTCCGGGGCGGTGGGGGCGACTTCTGCGAACGCGTGTTCGGAGAGGAAGATCACCCGAGTGCGGATCCGGTGCGGCCGCCTCACACCCGAGGGTGGGGGCCGTTCACGGATCGGTCGTGCGGGGCCGGTCGGCTCCGGCTCGTGGGCTACGACTCAGCGACGACAACACGGACACGCCGCACGGGCCGACAGGCAGGAGGCCCCGATGGGGGCCGTACGAGCCTTGGCGACGGTGCGGGTGCGCGAGTACATGGGAGTAAGGAGACCAGCAAAGCCGGTAGGGAGTCAAGCCGGCACCAGCGATCACGCGTGTCGCACCGCTCATCCCGGGCGCGCCCCGAGCATGTTGCGGGCGGCGCTCGGTGGTGGTGACATGTGGAGCCCGACAGAGCGACGCCCCCACCGCCTCGGACCCCGACTCCCAGAACAGCCGTAGCGACAGGAGTGGCCGTGCAGTCGTCCGTTCCCAGAGGGCAGTCTTGACCCCCGAAGCACAGGGCTTGTGGACGCGTGTGCTGGTGCGAGCCCTGGTGGTGGTCGCCGCCGGAGTGATGGCTCTGGGTTTCCTGGGGCCGGAAGCCGCGCTGTTGGTCGGCTTTTTGACCGTGCTCACCTACGTGTTGTTGTGGCTGCGCACCAGGTACGCGGGTTCTCTCTTGGCCGGAGGGCGGCGAAACCTTGGCGACCAAGACCGGTCGAAGGAACCACCGCGACCTGGTGGGCCCCTCGACGACACCTGAAATCCTCCGCGAAAGGACCAAGGCCCGGTGGGATGGACCCACCAGGCCTTGCCAAGTACCGAGAACCAGTCTCGTCGCGGTTACTTGTCCTCGCTGGTGATGTGCGAGGCGTCGCCGTGCGTGCCGGCCTCCTCGGCACGCTTCACCGAGGCGATGATCTCCTGTTCGGCCTCGTGGCGACCGACCCAGCTGGCGCCCTCGACGGACTTGCCGGGCTCCAGGTCCTTGTACACGGTGAAGAAGTGCTCGATTTCGAGGCGTTCGAACTCGTTGACGTGGTGAATGTCACGCAGGTGCTCCTGGCGTGGGTCCGTCGCCGGAACGCACAGCAGCTTGTCGTCGCCCCCGGCTTCGTCACGCATCCGGAACATGCCGATGGCGCGGGCACGGATGAGGCAGCCGGGGAAGGTCGGGGCCTTGAGCAGGACGAGCGCGTCCAGCGGGTCACCGTCCTCGCCGAGTGTCCCCTCTACGAAGCCGTAGTCGGCGGGATAGGTGGTGGAGGTGAACAGCATGCGGTCGAGACGGATACGACCGGTCTCGTGGTCCACCTCGTATTTGTTGCGCTCCCCCTTGGGGATCTCGATCGTAACGTCGAATTCCATGCTGATCTCGGCTCCCATTGCGACTAATGTCGCCATATAACTACAACGTCAGGCCGCGACACCGAAGGAAGGGCGGGTGCCTCGGGTGCGACGGGTACGAGGCGAGGCGTTCCTCGCGCTGGCCCTGCTCAACATATTCGTGCTGATCACCGGCTTCGTCGCCTTGGACGTGATCGAGGCACGACCGATTCCGGCGGTGCCCGACCCCGTCACCCACGCCGACGGCGTGGCGGCGGTGGCACCCGCGGCCCCGACTCCGGCGAATCCGGAACGGATCGCGGACATCCTCGATGATCCCATGTCGGCGTCCGGGCTCGAGGAGGGCCTCTCCGGTTACGTGGTCGACGGTGTGACGGGACGGACACTTTTCGAGCGGGGCGCGGACACGCCGGTGACCCCGGCGTCGACGACGAAGATCGCCACGGCCGTCGCCGTCCTGAACGCCGTCGGCCCCGATCACGTCTTGCGGACCGAGGTCTACCTCGACCCCGAGGAGAACCGCGTGGTACTCCGTGGTGGGGGCGACGCGACCCTGACCGTGACCGCCGATCCCGCAGCATACCCGCAGGTAGCGACCTTGGAGGAGCTCGCGGAGGACACCGTGCGAGCCCTCGCCGACCAAGGGCTCGACACGGTGACGGTGGGCTACGACGACTCCTTCTTCAGCGGTCCCGATACCGGCCCCGGCTGGAAACCCAACTACGTCACCGAGGGCAGCACCGCCACCATCCACGCCCTGCTCGTCGACCAGGGTCGGGTGGATCCCGAGGTGTCCACTCGAGTACCGAACCCGCCACTGGCCGCGGCCGAGGCATTCGCCGACCAACTGGAACGAGCCGGCCTCACCGTCGAGGGCACTCCCAGTGAGGCCGCCTCCGTCGGTGAACCCATCGCCTCCATCGACTCCGCGCCGGTCGTCGCCCTCGTCGAATTCATGATGTTGGCCAGTGACAACAACATGGCCGAGTCCCTTGGCCGCATCGCGGCCTTGGAGATGGGTGCCGAACCCGATTTCGCCGGTGCGGCCGCCGCCACCCACCGCATCATGGACGATCTCGACATCGACGGAGTGGAGTTGTCCGACAACAGTGGTCTGAGCACCGAGAACCGCATCACTCCGCGTGCCCTGGTCCAACTGGTGGAGGTGGCCTCCAAGACCCCCGAGCTCAACGCCACGATCACCGGTCTGCCCACGGCCCATTCCACCGGCACCCTCGCCGGGCGCTACTCCGAGTACTCCACCTCCCATGACGCGGCCGGCATGGTCCGTGGCAAGACCGGGACCCTCGATGGCGTCAGCACCCTGGCCGGCACCATCCACGACCAGGAGGGCAACACGTTCCTGTTCGCCCTCATGGCCAACAGCCCCGGAGCCACCGGACCCCGGTTGGACGCCCTGGCCGCCGCTCTGGCCAGGTGCGGTTGTTCATGAGGGATGTCGGGGCGGCTCGGGGCCGACCCTGGGTCTGCCCTGAATTCGATCCCTGATCTCCGTGCTCTGGGGCTCGTCGTGGGTAGGCTGGCGATGTGACTGTGATCGACTGGGACGTAGCCGTCAACACCGGTGTTCGCCTCGTGCGCCCTGGGCCGCAGGTGGACCTGTCCGACGCACGGCAGGCCGTGGCGCAGTTGCGCGAGCTTTCCACCGTGGCGGCCGGGCACGTGCGCGACTTCACCGGAATGAACCCTCTCGAAGACTCGGGGCCCGCGGTCATCGTGGACCGCCCCGGCTGGATTCGAGCCAACGTGGACGGGTTCCGAGTGGTACTCGAACCCGTGCTCCAACAGATGGCGGCCGGCCGGACGAACGACGGTCCGGCCGGGAACCTGACCACCGTGGTCGGTTCGCGCGTCACCGGGATGCAACTCGGTGCCGTCCTGTCCTATCTGGCCGGGAAGGTTCTCGGTCAGTACGAACTCTTCCTACCACCGGACCCGGAGGGACACTCGCCGACCGGGCGACTGACCCTGGTGGCGCCCAACATCGTCCACACCGAACGTGAGATGGACGTCGACACGCGCGACTTCCGTCTGTGGGTCTGCCTGCACGAGGAGACCCACCGGATGCAGTTCACGGCCACGCCGTGGCTGCGCGACCACGTCCAACGGCTCATGCAGGAGCTGTTGCTGTCCACCGAGATGGACGCCTCCGACCTCATCGCCCGACTCCGTCAGGCCGGGGAGGCGGTGGCCGACGCCGTGCGGGGCGGGGAGGGCAACCTCCTCACCGCGTTCCAAAGCCCCGAGCAGAGTGCGCTGATGGATCGAGTCACCGCCGTCATGAGCTTGGCGGAGGGCCACGGGGACTACGTCATGGACGCGGTCGGTCCCGAAGTGGTGCCCTCGGTCGAGACCATCCGGGGTCGGTTCCAAAAACGACGTGAATCCGCCAACCCGCTCGATCGGATCATGCGCCAACTCCTGGGCATGGACCTGAAGATGAAGCAGTACGAGGAGGGCGCGGCCTTCGTGCGTCAGGTGGTCGCCCAGGTCGGGATGGCCGAGTTCAACAAGGTGTGGACTTCGCCCGAGACCTTGCCCACCATCGAGGAGATCCGTAACCCCTCGGCGTGGATCGAACGGATCGTGCGCCCCGCCGCCATCACCGAGTGAGTGGGCCTCCTCCCGCCGTGGCCGCCGTTCGCTCGGCGGTCCGTCGGGTGCTGTCGACCCTGCCTGAGGAGACGGTCACGCTGGTGGCGTGCAGTGGCGGAGCCGATTCGTTGGCCTTGGCCGGGGCCCTCGCCTTCGAGGCGCCTCGTCTGGGGCGAAGGGCCGGCGCGGTCACGGTGGATCACGGCCTCCAGGATGGTTCGGGCCGGCGAGCCGAGTCCGTCGCCACGGTGTTGGGCGGGCTCGGTCTGGACCCGGTGAGGGTCGCCACCGTACGGGTGGACGGGGCCGGGGGCCCGGAGGCCGCGGCCCGACGTGCCCGCTACGCGGCCTTGGACGCGGCGGTGCGTGCCCACGCTCCGGCTGTGGTGTTGCTCGGGCACACCCTCGACGACCAGGCGGAGACCGTTCTGCTCGGGTTGGCACGGGGTTCGGGCGCCCGTTCCCTGGCCGGGATGGCCCCGACATCGGGTGTCTACCACAGACCGTTGCTGGAGTTGGAGCGGAGCACGGTTCGCGAGGCCTGCCGACTCATGGGGCTCGACCCATGGGAGGACCCGCACAACCACGACCCACGTTTCTCCCGCTCCCGGGCACGTCATGAGGCGCTGCCCGCCCTGGAGAAGGCACTGGGGCCGGGGATCGCGGCGGCCTTGGCCCGGACCGCCACGATGCTCCGCGCGGACGCCGACACCTTGGACTCCCTCTCCGCCGAACTGTACGCCGAGGCTCGGTCGGGGATCGGCCCCGAGCAAGCGGGCGAAGGGCTCGAGGTGCCTCCACTGGAGCGAGCCGAGTCCTCACTGCGCACCCGGGTGTTGCGTCGCGCCGCCCTCGACGCGGGTTGCCCGGCCACCGACCTGACCGCGCGGCACGTACGTGAACTCGATCGTTTGATCACCGAGTGGCGTGGCCAGGCCCACATCGACCTGCCAGGTGGGGTGCGAGGTCGCCGGGTGGCCGGACGGATCGTCTTCGAGGGTCGTGGTGGCGGCCCGGGAGGGCCATCCGGCACCACCGCCACGTTCGACACGTTTATCCTGGTTGGCGCAAGCGGGGAATCCAGCAGCGAGGACAGTGAGCGTGGACGCAAAGGACATGGGCGAGGACCTGGAGAAGGTTCTGGTCACCGAGGAAGAGATCAAGACGCGCCTGGTCGAACTGGGGACGCAGATCGACGCGGACTACGCGGGTCGTGACCTGCTGCTCGTCGGTGTGCTCAAGGGCGCGGTCATGGTCATGGCCGACCTCGCGCGAGCACTGCACAGCCCCGTTTCGATGGACTGGATGGCGGTCTCCTCCTACGGGGCCGGGACCACGTCCTCGGGCGTGGTGCGCATCCTCAAGGATCTGGAGACCGACATCAAGGACCGAGACGTCCTGATCGTCGAGGACGTCATCGACTCCGGGCTCACCCTCTCCTGGTTGGTGGGCAACCTGCGCTCGCGCGGCCCGAAGTCGGTCGAGATCTGCACCATGATCCGCAAACCGCTCGCTTTCGACGTCGACCTCGACGTGAAGTACATCGGCTTCGACCTGCCCAACGAATTCATCGTCGGTTACGGGCTGGACTACGCGGAGAAGTACCGCAACCTGCCGTTCATCGGCACCCTGGCCCCGCACGTCTACGAGAAGTAGCCCTCGTCCCTGCCCGCGTGGGCCAGATCACGGGAACAACGACACGGGTCGTCATCGTTGCGTTCATGACGGCCCGTGTCCGGCCTGAGCGGTGTGCTCGCCCGGCGGGGCGAGGTGTACCGTCGAATATCCCCGCGTCATCGCAGGGAGCACGTGTCCGATAGGTCCTGCTTCGGAAAGTCCTCTGGGGCGGGCGGCCTGGTCAGGAGGGACGGACCCGACAAGGTCCGCTCACATGAATCTGAAGCGTATTTTCCGCGGCCCGTGGATATGGATCCTGGTCGTCGCCCTCATGCTCATCATCGGTTTCCGCGTGTTCGACGTGGGTGGGGGTCCCCAACCGGAGGAAGCCGACATCTCGGAGATCTACCGGCTCATCGAACAGGATGAGGTCACGGACGCCGAGATCGTCGACCGTGACCAGCGCATCGAGCTGACCACCGTCGACGGTGACATCCGTGAGGCCTACTGGGTCGAGGGCCAAGGCATGGAGTTGGCCTCCATGCTCCAGGAATCCAGCGACAACCCGGACGGGGAGTTGCGGGACTACAAGGTCTCGGTCGCCACCACCCCGATCTGGACCACGGCGCTGTTCAGCCTGCTGCCGCTGATCATCATCATCATCATTTTCTGGTTCATCTTCAGCCAGATGCAGGGCGGCGGCTCCCGCGTGATGAACTTCGGTAAGTCCAAGGCCAAGCTCATCACCAAGGACACCCCGAAGAACACCTTCGCGGACGTGGCCGGGGCCGACGAGGCCATCGAGGAACTCCACGAGATCAAGGAGTTCCTACAAAGCCCCGAGAAGTTCCAGTCGATGGGCGCCAAGATCCCCAAGGGTGTCCTGCTCATGGGCCCGCCCGGAACCGGTAAGACCCTGCTGGCCCGCGCCGTCGCCGGTGAGGCCGGGGTGCCGTTCTACTCCATCTCCGGTTCGGACTTCGTCGAGATGTTCGTCGGTGTCGGCGCCTCCCGGGTACGCGACCTGTTCGAGCAGGCCAAGGCCAACGCTCCCGCGATCATCTTCATCGACGAGATCGACGCCGTCGGCCGCCACCGGGGTGCCGGTATGGGCGGAGGTCACGACGAGCGGGAGCAGACCCTCAACCAGATGCTGGTCGAGATGGACGGCTTCGACGTCAAGGGTGGCGTCATCCTCATCGCCGCCACCAACCGTCCCGACATCCTCGACCCGGCTCTGCTGCGTCCGGGCCGCTTCGACCGTCAGGTCGTCGTGGACCGCCCCGATCTGGACGGTCGCCGAGACATCCTCGAGGTGCACGCCAAGGGCAAGCCCATGGCCGACGACGTCGACTTCGCGGTGATCGCCCGCCAGACCGCCGGGATGACCGGTGCCGACCTGGCCAACGTGATCAACGAGGGTGCCCTGCTCTCCGCACGCGCCGACAAGAAGGTCATCACCCACGCCATCCTGGAGGAGGCCATCGAACGCGTGATGGCCGGCCCCGAACGCAAGTCCCGGGTGATGTCGGACCGTGAGAAGAAGGTGATCGCCTACCACGAGGGCGGTCACGCCCTGGTCGGACACGCGCTGCCCAACGCCGACCCCGTGCACAAGATCACGATCCTGCCGCGCGGTCGTGCCCTGGGCTACACCATGTCGGTGCCGACCGAGGACAAGTTCCTCACCTCTCGCTCGCAGATGATGGACCAACTGGCCATGATGCTCGGTGGTCGTGCCGCCGAGGAACTCGTCTTCCACGAGCCCACCACCGGTGCGGGCAACGACATCGACAAGGCCACCAACTTGGCCCGCAACATGGTGACCGAGTACGGCATGAGCGAGCGGCTGGGCGCCCGCAAGTTCGGTTCCGCCAACACCGAGCCGTTCCTGGGCCGCGAGATGTCGCACGCCCGCGAGTACTCCGAGGAGATCGCCTCCATCATCGATGAGGAGGTGCGTCGCCTCATCGAGACCGCGCACGACGAGGCCTACGAGGTCCTCGTGGAGTACCGGGACGTCCTGGACGAGCTGGTCCTGCAGCTGTTGGAGAAGGAGACGCTCACCAAGAGCGAGGTGCTGGAGGTCTTCGCTCCGGTTCGCAAACGTCCCGCCCGTGGCTCCTACACCGGCTACGGGAAGCGCCAGCCCTCCACCCGACCGCCGGTGCGGTCCAGAAAGGAACTGGCCATGCTCAACGGCAACGAATTCCAAGGACCCGATCACAACGGCCGGTTCCACGGTGGGATCAGCGAGGAAGGAAGACAGGCGTGAGCGACCTTCTCCCCAGACCGGTGGACCGCGAGCGCATAGCCCGCGCGGTTCGAGAGATCCTCATCGCGATCGGGGAGGACCCCGACCGCGACGGTCTGGTCCAGACCCCGGAGCGAGTGGCCCGGGCCTACGAGGAACAGTTCGCCGGGCTCGGCCAGAAACCGGGTGACGTGCTCACCACGGTCTTCGAGGCCGACCACGAAGAGATGGTCCTGGTCAAGGACATCGAGCTGTACTCGACCTGCGAGCACCACCTCGTGCCGTTCTACGGGGTGGCGCACGTGGGCTACATTCCGGGACCGGATGGTCGTATCACCGGACTGAGCAAACTCGCCCGGCTGGTGGACGTCTACGCCCGCCGCCCACAGGTCCAGGAACGCCTGACCGGACAGGTCTCGGACGCCATCATGGAGAACCTGGGACCGCGCGGCGTGATCGTGGTGGTCGAGGCCGAACACCTGTGCATGACCATGCGCGGGGTGCGCAAGCCCGGGGCCAAGACGGTCACCTCCGCCGTCCGAGGCATCTTCCGAAGCAGCGACCGTACCCGGGCCGAAGTGATGAGCCTCATCCTGGACCGACGCTGAACCGAGTGACGCCCGTACGACACATCCAAGGGGCCGGGGCCATGCGCCCTCGGCCCCTCGTCGTACGCGTAGGGTGATTCGCATGGCGCCGAAACACACACTTCCCGGACTGCCCGACCGAGGGCGGTGCCTGGTCATGGGAGTCGTCAACGTCACCCCCGACTCCTTCTCCGACGGCGGGGCGTGGTTCGACCCCGAGCGCGCGATCGAGCACGGTCTGGGCCTGGTCGGGGAAGGCGCGGACATCATCGACGTGGGCGGTGAGTCCACCCGTCCCGGCGCCCAACGGGTGACGTCCACCGAAGAACTCCGTCGGGTCGAACCGGTCGTGCGCGAGCTCGCCTCACGAGGCGTCGCGGTCAGCGTCGACACCATGAGAGCCGAGGTCGCCGCCTGTGCGGTCGAGGCCGGAGCGGTCCTGGTCAATGACGTCAGCGGAGGGCTGGCCGACCCGGAGATGGCGCGACTGGTCGCATCTTCCGGTGTCGCCTACGTATTGATGCACTGGCGTGGGCATAGTCATGACATGCAGAGCCGTGCCGTGTACACGGATGTCGTCCAGGAGGTCCTCGATGAGCTCCGCGACCGTATGGAGGCCATGATCGATGCAGGTGTGGACCCCGGCCAGATCGTTCTGGACCCGGGACTGGGATTCTCCAAACGTCCCGACAAGGCCCATAACTGGGCGCTGTTGCAACACCTCGACCGGTTCCGTGAACTGGGCCGCCCGGTGCTGGTGGCGGGCTCCCGTAAACGTTTCCTGAGCCGCCTGCTCGGTGACGCCGAAGGCCAGGACCGCCCCTTCGTCGGCTGTGACGCGGCCACCGCCGCGGTGACCACGCTGGCAGCGGACCGGGGCGCCTGGGCGGTACGGGTCCACGACGTCCGTCCCAACGCCGACGCGGTGCGGGTGGCGGCGGCCTGGTCCGACGGTGGCGCACACCTGGACGAGGGACGCGCCGAGCCCATGGGCCGGGGTGGCCTGTGAAGTCGCGCCAAGAAGTCATGGAGAGCGTCGCCGAGGCCAACACGCAGTTCTACAGCGCCATCGAGAACGGTGACATCGACCTGATGCGCACCGTGTGGGCGGAGGAACACCAGGCCCCTGACCTGGTGTGCGTCAACCCCGGTTGGCCGCTGCTGCGCGGCCGCACCGAGATCATGCGCGCCTGGGCGCTGATCATGGCCAACGTCACCTACATCCAATACGTGCTCACCGAGACGCACATCGGAGTGGGAGGTGACATCGCCATGGTGACCTGTGAGGAGAACGTGCTGACCGCGGAGGACGGCAGTCCGGGATTCGTCGCCGGAGGACAAGTGGTCACCACCAACCTGTTCGTCGACACCGAGCAGGGGTGGCGGTTGTGGTCGCACCACGCCTCACCGGTCCTGATGGAGGAGGACGACGGTTCGGAGGTCGAGGAGTGACGCGGGACCGCATCACGCTTCGTGGTCTGCGTGCTCGGGGACACCATGGCGTGTTCGACTTCGAACGGCGACAGGGCCAGGACTTCGTGGTCGACGCCGTCCTGTACCTGAACACCGCGCCGGCCGCGGCCAGTGACGACGTCGGCGACACCGTGCACTACGGAGTGCTCGCCGATCGCCTGGTCGCGATCGTCGAAGGAGAGCCGGTCAACCTGATCGAGACGCTGGCCGAGCGCCTGGCCACCGAATGCATGACCGAACCACTGGTGGAAGGGGTGGAGTTGACCGTGCACAAGCCGTCGGCGCCCATCGAGCACGAGTTCGCGGACGTGGCGGTCACCGTCACGCGTGGGAAGCGGGGTGTGTGGTGACCCGCGCCGTGCTCGCCCTGGGCTCCAACCTCGGGGACCGTCGAGGCACCCTCCAAGGCGCCGTGGACGCGCTGTCGTCCGGTCCGGGGGCACCGACGCCGATCGCGCTCTCCCCGGTCTACGAGACCGCCCCGGTGGGCGGCCCGGAACAGGGCGCCTACCTCAACGCGGTCCTGATCGTGGACACCGCCGGTACGGCCTGGGAACTGCTCGAACGCGCCCAGGAGACGGAACGGGAGTTCGACCGGGTCCGGCGGGTTCGGTGGGGGCCGCGCACCCTGGACGTGGACGTGATCACCTTCGGTGCCGAAATCGCCGACGACCCCGACCTGACCCTTCCGCATCCCCGTGCTCACCTGCGGGCGTTCGTACTGCGTCCCTGGTTGGACGCCGACCCCGCGGCGGTCGTGCCCGGGCGGGCCCCGGTGGCGACCCTGCTCGCCGACGTCGAGGAGGCCGACACCTCGGGTGAGCAGAAGCTGAGTCGTCGGGATGATCTGCCCCTACGACTGCCCGAGGAGGCGGGGCGCTGATGTCCGGTGACGGCGGGGGCACGCTCACCCCGACCGGGTGGCGTGTCCCGTCGGCACTGGCCGCCCTCGCGGCCCTGGCGGGTCTGCTGTTCGCCGACTCCTTGTCCGGTCTGCCGGTCATCCCGTGGTCGGCGATCCCGACCCTGTTGCTGTTGGCCCTGGCCGAGGCCCATACGGCCGGCCGGACCGCGCGGCGTATCCGCCGAGAGCCGGGAACCGAACCCATCGAGCCGCTCAGCGCCGCCCGTCTGTTGGCCCTGGCCAAGGCCAGTGCCCTGTTCGCTTCATTGGCGATGGGTTTCTTCCTGGGCATGGCGTTGGCGATCACCGAACGGTTGGACCTTCCCACCCATCGCGAGGTGTTTTCGACCGCGCTCGGTACCGCCGTCGCGGCGGGGCTGCTCTTGGCCGCCGCCCTGTACCTGGAGAACGCCTGCCGGGTGCCCGGTGATGACGGTGACGAGAACGGTGACGACACGCCGGGAACCGCCTGAGGGGTGGTCAGGGCGGGCAAGGCTCGCTCGCTGATGGTTGACTGAGGCCGTGGAGACCAGTGAACCGCCATCCGAGACCGAAGCGGGAGCGTCCAGTGCGGTGCGTCCGCGGAACGAGGCCTTCAGCGCACCCGAAGGCAGGACCTGGCAGAGGATTCCGACGGCGTTGGCCTGGTATCGCCGTTTGGTGACCGGAGCCGGGTGCCTGGCCGTGGGAGCGGCGGGTGGTGTACTGCTGCTCATGTGGGGGCACCCCCTGTGGGCGGGGGCATGGCTACTCGCGGCCCTGGCCACAGCGGGCGTCCTGTGGTTCCTGGCGGGCCTGTTCCAGCGTTCCTGGGGCTACGTGGAGGCGTCCGCGGAGCTGTACATGTCCTACGGGGTGCTGGTCCGGCAGTTGGTGGTGGTCCCCTACGGTCGGATGCAGGTCGTGGACGTCACCGCGGACCTGCTCGAACAGGCGCTGGGGATCGCGACGGTGCGGGTGCGTACCGCGGCGAGCACCGCGGACACGCGCGTGGTCGGACTCCCCTTGGCCGATGCCGTCCAGTTGCGCGACCGGCTCGCGGAGCGCAGCGAGAGTTTCTCCACGGGGTTGTGAGTGCACGGATCATCTCAGCACGGGCCCGGGTGGGTGCCGCCGGGTGGTGGCGCACCATATCGGCCGCCCCATGGACAAGGTCCTGGCCACCCGGCTCCCCATCCACCGAATCAGGCTCCCCAGCAGTCGTTCCAGGGGCCGACGATGCTTCCACCACCGCCTGGTTGGGGGCCGCCTCCACCGCAGCCCTCGCCGGAGGACGACATCGCCACCGGGGTGTTCCGGGCGCATTGGATGATCGTTCCCTTGCGAGTCCTCGCGGTCACCCTGGTGTTCGTGGCGTTGGTGGGACCGATCCTGGTGATGTTCGGTTTCCTGTGGGTGCTGTTCGTGGCGCTGGCCGTGGTCTTCGGCGCGTTCGCCTACGCCCTGCCCTCCTGGTGGTTCGGCACCTTCGGGCTGCGTCGGGACCACCTCGTGGTGCACGGGGGGCTGTTCTTGCGCAGCTCGCGGGAGATTCCGCTGAGTCGCCTCCAAGCGGTGGACGTGGTCCAACCGTTGCTGATGCAGGTGTTCAAGATGGCGGAACTGCGGATCGAACTGGCGGGTGGGGACGGCAGCGCCATTCGGTTGCGATGCCTGCCCAGGAGGCTCGCCGAACGGATGCGGGTCGCGGTGTTGGCGCACGCGGCCGGGTTGCCGGGCCGTTCACCGGAGGCTTCGGAGTGGCCTTTCTACCGGCTTCCCTTCCCCCTGCTGCTGGGCGCACTGACCTTTCGAGTGCCGGTGTTGGTCTCCTTCATCCTGCTGTTGATGCTCCTCACCGCGTTCGTGGTCTTCCTGGAGCCGGGGGTCCTGGGGGCGGCCGTTCCGCTCGCGCTGGGACTGCTGCGTTACTACTGGGGCCCCTTGGTCCGGTACACGGACTTCTACGCGTCGTTGTCCTCTGACGGCCTGCGGCTGCGCTACGGCATGTTCCAGCGTCGCATGCAGACCGTCCCCCCAGGGCGGGTGCAGGCGGTTCGGATCGTGGAACCCCTGCTGTGGCGGGGCCTGGGCGTGGCACGGGTGGAGGCGACCGTGGCGGGGTACGCGGGAGCCCGGCAGGGGGATTCCGCCGACCTGTTGCCCGTGGCGCCGAGGAACAAGGCCTTCACGTTGGTGAACGAGGTGTTCCCGGGCAGTGAGGCCGCCATGGTGCCGCTGGTGACCAACCGGGAATGGTCGGCGAGTGCCGCGGGGGTGGACGAACGGTTGTTCGTGAGTGTGCGGGGCCTGTTCTGCCGGGTGACGGAGATCGTGCCGGTGGAGCGGATGCAGACGCTGCGCCTGTCCGCGGGGCCGATCGCCCGCCTCCGGGGCCGGGCCACGGTCGACGTGGACACGCCCCCGGGGCCGGTGTCGGCGCGCGCCGCCGACCGAGAGGCCGGGGAGGGACGACGGTTCCTGGACGCCTTGGTGGAGTACGGCAGGCGGGCACGGGTTCCCTCCGCGGGCACGGAACGGTGGGCGACTCGGGCGACCCTGCACGCGGACCCCGCTCGGCGTGAGGCGGCCACGGGGGAGAACACGGCGCAGGAGGCGACCCCTTCGGTGGACACCCCCGAGGAGTAAATGTGTCTTGCATCACACTGTGCGTCGAAAGTGTTCCCGGTTGTGTGGCTCAAGTCCGACATGTCTCATCACTGTGGGTGGTTTTTCCTGGCCAGGGCCGTGGAGGGTTTCAGAGTTTCGGTCACATTCGGCCACTGAGTATGGCTAAATAGTGACTGAACACGATGAGTGTTCGCTGTCGTACACATCGTCAATGACTTCGATCGTTCGGCACCCCCGTCGGACGGTTCTGACAGGAGAGATTCATGCTGAAGAAGGCCTTCGCCGCCACCGCCATCACCGCTGCCGCCGCCGGCGTCCTCTTCGCCGGGTCCCCGGCCATGGCCAACAGCAACGTGTTCACCTCCGGCAACGGCGGCATCCTGAGTGGTAACCAGATCGTCGCGGACCTCGACGCGCCGATCAACGTCTGCGGCAACGCCATCTCCATCCTGGGCGTCTCCGGTGCCAACTGCATCGACTCCGGTGCCACCGTGAAGAACTAGGGGAAACCTCCCAGGTCCGGTCTGACCGGACGGGGTGAGCGGTCGGAGACGTCCCGGCCGATCACCCTCGGTGACAGGCCCCGTGTCTTTTGACACCGAGCGCCATCCCGTGACGACGGGGTGGCGCTTTTCGTGGTGTGTCCGGTGCGGATGACCGGCCCGGCGTCACGGCATGGGATGGCGGGGGCGTGGCCGCGATGGAGGCGGGCGAAGAAGGTGGGCCGGAGACTCTCCAAGCTCCACATCGGTCACCAAGCGGTGCTGCCATGGCCGTTGGAGGAGAAGGTCACCGGACCCACCCCTACGCCCTTGGTCGAGCTTGACCGGGGCGAGAAGATGAAGTTCCACGTCGATCTTCTGGGGCGAATCGTGCCGGTGGGCCTGGAGACGGTGGACATCGTGGAAGGACCGCCCGAGTTGGAGGTCCTCGAGAACCAGTCGTGTGGGAGGTGCCTGCGGTGGGGGAGCGCCCACCGCAGGCGGGGCTCGGGCCGGGGGCTACCGCAGAGCGCTTCTGAGGAAGCCGGTCCACTCCAAGGCGGGGAAGGGGAAGTGCCCGGCGCCGGGGTGCTTCGAGTCACGAATGGCCGCGCCGCAGGGAAGCTCGGCGACCTCGACGCAGTTCTCACTGGCACCGCTGTAGGGACTCTTCCGGAAAGTGGCCGGAACCTGGGCTACCTCGACGCAGTTCTGGCCAGCGCCGCTGTAGCTGCTCTTGCGGAAGTCCAGATATGTCACAGTTCATCCTCTAGAGATGCGATTGCTTCTTCAATGAAGTTTATGCTCTGAGCCACTGTGAGCGCCGCGCTGTGGGCCTCTCGCCAGATGGCATCGAAGCGACGAATCTCGGCTTCCTCTTCCAAGAAGAGACCTGCTGTGGGGACCTCGGCGAAGCAAACGCTGGGGTCTGAGGGGTCAGCGAACTCCATGATTTGGAAGCCGCCGAGGTTCGCTGCGTGCATACCTGCTGAGAAAGGCAGGACATGCACGGAGATGTGTGGCCGTGCGGCCATGTGCGCGAGGTGCTGTAGTTGTTCCCGCATGACTTCGGTGGTACCTGCCGGGCGCCTTAGAGCGGCTTCGTCGATGATGGCCGCGTACTCGGGTGGGTACAGGCGGGCCAAGATGGACTGCCGTTCCATCCGTGCATCTACATGGCGTTGGATCTCGGCCTCGGCGTAGGCGTTCGTCCCGGTGAAGACCGCACGTGTGTACTCAGGAGTCTGGAGTAGACCGGGGACGACTTGGGCTTCGTAGGTGCGGATCAAGGAGGCTTCGACCTCGAAGGCGGGGAGCCCGCTTGTGCCGAAGAGTTCCTTGTACCTGTACCACCAGCCCTTTTCGTTGGACTCCCGGTACAGCTGATGGAACGCTTCGCGGGTCTCATTGCTGACCTGGTACAGGTCAGCGAGTGCATCAAGGTCCCGTGCGCGTGTACGTCGTGACTCGGCGTTCTCGATCTTGCTGAGAGTGGTTCGGGGGACCCCTGATCTCTTGGAGGCCTCTTCGAGGGTCAGTTCGTGTTGCTCCCTCAGATGCCGTAGTTCGAAGCCGAGTCGTCGTAGGCGGATGGTCGGGCTGTGTGGGCGTTGCATGGGACCAGCCTAATCAAAGATTGCCGGAAATCCCAGTTTTGGCTTTGCAGAGAAGGATTTCCAGAGTCACTATGAAGATGTAGCCAGTGACGGGTGGATCACTCAGGGTTCATCCGGTTCAGGTTATGCCTTGCCCGTTCCGCGTATCACGGCCTGCGTGAGACTCCTCCAACGGGCATCCGGCAACGATCCCCCGCCTCATGTGTGCAGCCATGTCAAGGAGTGTGTTCGTCATGCCCGAAACCGCCTTCGCACCCGTGGTGCCCATCCCGGTTCAGGGTGAGGCGCTGGTGCCGTCGGCCAGCTTCATCCGGCCCTTCCAGCGCCACTACTTCTCACGTTCGCCCGAGCGGCCCAACTACCGGGCGCGCAGCTACGACTTCCCCGGCGTCCCCGCCCTGATGCCCCTGACACGAGCGTTCCTGGACACCTGTGCGGCCACCGAAACCGATGACTACCGCTACCTGTTCACCCTGCTCGGTAGCGAACTGGCCAACAACGCCATCCGCCACAGCCTCTCCGGACGCGGCCTGGCCATGATCGACGCCTTGGCCACGGACTGGGGCGACAACGGCAACGCCGAGTACCGCACCGTGTGGCTGTACCTGGCCTACGACCTCGCGGAAAGCGACTGGAACACCGCCGCCCTCAACTGAGCTCCATGCTTCGCCATGTCGATGAGGGCATGAGACGGGCCCAGGAGAGCGCGCCAACGCTCTTCCGGGCCCTGAACCCCCGAACACCCGAACACGCTGAAATGCAAGGAAAACGAGGATCTGATGAACCACCCTATCCCCGCGCCGCGACGCCCCGTGGACACCCGCCCCGCACACCTGACCGGCACCATCCGCACTCCCGCGCCCCCACGCCCGGCTCCCCAGTCCGGCCCGGCCTGTGCGTCCTGTGCCCACCACGCCTGCCGCGCCCAGCGTGCCCGCACCCTGCCCCGCCTGGGCGGACACCGGGCCGAGTTCTCCCGCGAACACCACCAGGCCGCTCAGATCCAGGCCCGTCACCCGCACTTGCTCGTCTACTTCGGCGAGGCCACCCAGTCGTTCTGGATCGCCACCCCCTCCGGCCTGATCGAGGCCCGCGACGTGGACGAACTCCTCCTGAAACTGTGGCCGCACATCGACCGACCCGCACTACGACCTTGGGCTCGCGCCCTGGGCAGGCCCCGTATCCTCGCCCTGGTCTGACCGCGCCGCCCGTCACCACCGGTGGTGACGGGCGGGGCCGGCCCGGGCGGGGTGGACCGCGGACGATCACCGGCGAGCATGAGCCCGAAACCCCGTGGACCCCATGCTCCGGAAGGACTCGCGCTTCAGTCCTCAACCGTTGAAACGATCCCGTTCTCATCAGCCCAGGCCTGGAAGCCGCCGGGAAGGAAGGGAAGGTGGTGTTCGGTCTCGAGGAGGCGATCCGCCAAGCCGCTCACCATGGCCGTGGTGAGCAACCCGGCACGGATGGCATCGCACAGTAGACCGAGTGTTCCTTGGAAGTCGACACCGGCCCTCTTCGCCTGCTTCCGCGCCGCTCCGTCATCGATGATGGCTGTGGTGCCATGGACCTGGGCGTAGGCACAGGACCGAACACTCACCCACATTCCGATCCCCCGCGACGAGAAACCCAGCGAAATGAGCGAAGGAGCTTATTTCAGGCACTGAATCCAAAGTGTGTTTCTTCGTCCATTTCGCATCCAGGACCTGCTGAAGGTGAGGGTGGGTATGGGAGCCTTGGCGCAGCTCATGTGTGACGGTGCCGGCGCGAACGTCCTCGTGCGAGGACGGACACCCCTGGTATCGGTCGAAGCAGCCGTCGATGGGCGAGGCCACCCCCGCTCGGTGTTCCCGCTCACCACTGCCCCTCCAGCAGGGGCGGAGCGGTGGGTCACCATGGGGGGAGGACTATCGTGTGCTCAGACCACGGTGTGGGGCGAACGCACCCACCGGACCAGGAGGGAACACGGAGCACATGGAGACGACACAGGGGCGCCCCGCCCGTCTGCGGGTCGGCGTCATCGGGCCCGGACGTGTCGGTTCCGTCCTAGGCGCCGCTCTGGCCCGGGCCGGACACAAGGTCGTCGCGGCCAGCGCGGTCTCCGAAGCGTCGGTGGCCCGCGTCGAGGAGCGCCTGCCCACCGCACGTGTCCTGGAACCGGCCCGTGTGGTCGAGGCGAGCGACCTGGTCCTGCTCACCGTTCCCGACGACGCCCTCCCCGACCTGGTGGAAGGGCTGGCCGGAACCGGCGTGGACCTGCGCGGCAAGATCCTCCTGCACGCGAGCGGAGCCCACGGCTACGGAATCCTGGCTCCCGCCACCATCGCCGGAGCCCTGCCGCTGGCCCTGCACCCGGCCATGACCTTCACCGGTCGTGACGAGGACGTCGATCGGCTCGTCAATTGCGCCTTCGGGGTCACCGCCCCCGACCAGCTCCGTCCCATCGCCGAAGCCCTGGTGGTCGAGATGGGGGCCGAACCGGTCTGGATCGCCGAGGACAAGCGCACCCTCTACCACGCCGCTCTCGCCGGAGGCGCCAACCACCTGGTCACGCTCGTGGCCGACAGCGCATCCCTGCTCTCGGCCGCCGGAGTCCCCGAACCCGGCCGTATGCTGGCCCCCATGCTCAGCGCCGCCCTGGACAACGCCCTGCGACTGGGCATCCACGGGCTCAGCGGGCCGGTTCTGCGCGGTGACGCCACGACCGTGGCCGGCCACATCGAACAACTGCGGGAGAACGCCCCCGAAAGCGTGGCCAGTTACGTGGAACTGGCCCGGCTCACCGCGGATCGGGCCATCAACGCGGGCCTGCTCAAACCCGAGGACGCCGCGCGTCTGCTCGACGTTCTACGCCGCTGAACCTCCAAGCCGAACGCGACTTCGCCCGCGCACGCGTCCCACGCGATCAGCGCGCATCATCATGGGAGAAACCCGATGACCGACTCCACCACGCGGCCGTCCGCCGGCGACGAGCCCCTCATCGTTCGCACTCCGGACGAATTGCGCCGGGCCCTGGAGGGTCGAGCCGACGTGGGCCTGGTCCCCACCATGGGCGCCCTGCACGGCGGCCACCGAACCCTCATGCGTCTGGCGCGTGAGAAGGCCGAGACCGTGGTGGTCAGCGTCTTCGTCAATCCTCTCCAATTCGGTCCGAACGAGGACCTGGACCGCTACCCGCGCGACCTGCCCGCCGACGTCCAGGTGTGCGCCGAGGAAGGCGTCGACGTGGTCTTCGCCCCCGAAGTGGAGACGATGTACCCCACCGAGCAGATGATCACCGTCGACGCCGGACCCATGGGCGAACGCCTGGAGGGAGCCTCCCGCCCCGGGCACTTCACCGGTGTCCTCACCGTGGTCACCAAACTCTTCCAATTGGTCCGCCCCGACCTCGCCGTCTTCGGAGAAAAGGACGCCCAACAGATCGCCCTGGTCCGACGCATGGTCCTCGACCTGAACCTGCCGGTGCGGATCGTCGGAGCGCCCACTCTGCGCGACGCGGACGGTCTGGCCTCCTCCAGCCGCAACATCTATCTCGACCAGGCCCAGCGTGGCAGCGCCCTGGCGCTCTCCCGGGCCCTGCGGGCCGGGGCCGACGCCGCCGATGACGGGGCCGACGCCGTCCGAGAAGCCGCCCGGGGCGTCCTCGACGAGGCGGCCGAGGCCACCCCGCCGGTCGAACTCGACTACCTCGCCCTGGTGGACCCGGCCACCTTCGAGGAAGCCTCCCCCCACCACCGGGGTGCGGCCGTGTTGGCCGTCGCCGCCCGTGTGGGCGCCACCCGACTCATCGACAACGTGTCGGTGACCCTCTAGTGCCCGCACCCGGACCACACCTTCGGCAACGCGCGAAAGAGATCCAGATGAACGCCGGCCGACAGACCCGACTCACGGCTCCCGAGCCCGGATGGACCGTCCACGCCGACGTCGTGGTCGTCGGTTCGGGTATCGCGGGCCTGAGCGCCGCGCTGCGTTACGTCCAGCGCACCGACGCGGGACGGGTCGTGCTGGTCACCAAGGACCGCCTGTCCACCGGCTCCACCGCCTACGCCCAAGGCGGCATCGCCGCGGCCATGGCCCCCGAGGACGGGCCCGTCGCCCACATGGTCGACACCCATCTGGCCGGAGCCGGCCTGTGCGACCCCCACGCGGTCAACGTGCTGGCCACCGATGGTCCCGACGCGCTGCGTTGGCTCATCGACCTGGGCGCCGAGTTCGACCGGGACGACGACGGCGGACTCTCCCTCACCCGCGAGGGTGGGCACCGCACCGACAGGGTCGCCCACGCCGGTGGGGACGCCACCGGAGCCGAGATCCAACGGGCCCTCGTGCACGCGGTCCGAGCCCAGGAGCGCATCGAGGTCATCGAGCACGCACTGGCCCTGGACGCGCTCCGCGACCCGGACACCGGTCGGGTCCGCGGGATCACCCTGCACGTCATGGGCGAAGGTGAACGCGATGGGGTGGGCGCCGTCCTGGCTTCCGCCGTCGTCCTGGCCACCGGTGGCATGGGACAGGTGTTCGCGGCCACCACCAACCCACCGGTGTCCACCGGAGACGGTCTGGCCCTGGCGGCCCGGGCCGGAGCCCGCCTGCGCGACCTGGAATTCATCCAGTTCCACCCCACCGTCCTGTGGCTCGGGCCGAACGCGCGTGGCCGCCAGCCCCTCGTCTCGGAGGCCCTGCGCGGCGAGGGTGCCTACCTCGTCGACGCCCAGGGCCATCGGATCATGGAGGGGGTGCACGAACTCGCCGACCTCGCCCCCCGTGACGTGGTCGCCCGCACCATCGCCCGGGTCATGGCCGAACAGGGCACCGACCACGTGTACCTGGAGACCCGTCACTTCGGTCAGGACCTCTGGGAACGGCGCTTCCCCACCATCCTGGCCTCCTGTCGGGCCCACGGCATCGACCCCCTGGACCGACCCATCCCCGTCGCGCCCGCGGCCCACTACGCCTCCGGTGGGGTAGAGGTCGACATCGACGGCCGTACCGGCGTCCCCGGGCTGTGGGCCGTGGGCGAGGTCGCTCGCACCGGTGTACACGGGGCCAACCGCCTGGCCTCCAATTCCCTGCTGGAAGGCCTGGTCTACGCGGATCGGATCGCCGCCCGCCTGGCGGACGAACCCGGGCCCGCCCCGACCACCGGCGTGACGATCGGCTCCTCGCTCCCACTCGCCGACCCCGCCATCGGATCCCGGATCCGCGCCCTGATGTCCCGGCACGCCGGAGTCCTGCGCACCGGGGAAGGGCTGCGCACCCTAGTCGACGAACTGGAGGCGCAGAGCACCGAGCTCGGCGACACGCCCCCCGACACCGCGGCCTGGGAAACCACCAACCTGCTCACCGTGGCCCGGCTCGTGGCCGCCGCCGCCCGTCACCGCACCGAGAGCCGCGGGTCCCACCAGCGCGCGGACGCTCCTCGGCCTCGACCCGAACTACGTCTGCGGCCCGTGATCGTCCAACTGGAAGGGAACACCATCGTGACCACCGACGACCGGCGTCAGCCCTCGCTTCCGCCCGCCCTCGAAGCCGAACTCGACACCATCACCCTGCCTCTGGCCGAACCGGACCCGGCACCCGAGGCACGCGCCGAGTTCACCCTGCCCTGGAGGGCTCCGCACCAGTCCCACGTGGACACCGTACTGCGTGCCCTGGCCGAGGACCTCACCGCCGGCCCCCGCATCGACGTCACGACCGTGGCGACCATCCCCGCCGACCAGGTCCGCACCGCCCACGTGGTGGCACGCGCCGACGGTGTCGTCAGCGGACTACCCCTGGCGGAACTGGTGTTCTGGCTGGTCACCGAGGGGGCACTGGAGGTGGTCAGGACGGCTCGGGACGGTGAGGCACTCAAGCGCGGCGACGTGCTCATGAAGGTGACCGCCCGGACCCGTGACCTGCTCACCGCGGAACGCACCGCCCTCAACCTGCTCACCCACATGTCCGGGATCGCCACCGCCACCCGAACCTGGGTGGACGCGGTGGCCGGGACCGATGCCCGTATTCGGGACAGCCGAAAGACCACTCCGGGCCTGCGCGCCTTGGACAAGTACGCGGTGCGTTGCGGGGGTGGGGTCAACCACCGTTACTGCCTCAGCGACGCCGGTCTGATCAAGGACAACCACGTTCTTGCGGCCGGCGGAGTGGGCGAGGCGGTCCGTGCCATCCGCGAGCGCTTCCCCGATCTTCCGCTGGAGGTCGAGGTGGATCGGATCGACCAGATCGAGGATGCCCTGGCAGCGGGGGCCGAGGAGATCCTGCTCGACAACTTCTCCGTGGCGCGACTGACCGAGGCGGTCGCCCTGGTCGACGGCCGTGCCCGCCTGGAGGCCAGTGGTGGCCTCACCCTCGACGTGGCCGCCGACGTGGCCGCGACGGGGGTCGACTACCTGGCGGTCGGTGCCCTGACCCACTCCAGCCCGGCCCTGGATATCGCACTCGACCTGGCCTGAATCGCCCGCGTGGTGGAAGATTCCTTGGGTACCCACCGCTTCGACCATGGATGAGGCCCTCAGAATGCTGCTCGCGATCGACGTCGGTAACTCCGAAACGGTGCTCGGGCTTTTCGACTCCGGTGATCTCCTCGAACAATGGAGGGTGGGGACCGACACCAGACGTACCGCCGACGAGTGGGCGGTGGTGCTGCGCGGCCTCATCGACGGGAGCTCCCTCGGTGACCTCGGCGAGGTCGACGGCATCGCCATGTGCTGCTCGGTGCCCTCCGTCCAACACGAGATGCGGGACATGTTCCGTCGCCACTTCGGGGACCTGCCCGCGGTGATCGTCGAACCGGGGGTGAAGACGGGTGTGCCGATCCGGATGGACAACCCCAAGGAGGTGGGCAGCGACCGGATCATCAACGCGCTGGCCGCCAGCCACATCTACGGTGGCCCCAGCGTGGTGGTGGACTTCGGGACCGCGACCACCTTCGACGCGGTGAGCGCCAAGGGCGAGTACGTGGGGGGCGCCATCGCCCCGGGCATCGACATCTCCGTGGACGCGCTGTCCCGACGCGGCGCCCAGTTGCACATGGTGGAGATCGTCAAACCGCGCGCGGCCATCGCCAAGAACACCACCGAGGCGCTGCGTTCGGGGATCGTCTTCGGGTTCGCGGGCCAGGTCGACGGGATCGTGGACCGGATGGTCGCCGAACTCACCGACAATCCCGACGAGGTCACGGTGGTGGCCACCGGTGGCCTGGCCACGACGGTGATCGATGAGTGCGAGACGGTCGACGTGCACGAACCCTGGCTCACCCTGACCGGTCTGCGTCTGGTCTTCGAACGCAACGTCGGCTGAGTCCACCGGTGGGCACCTGTGCCCACCGGTTCGGCTTTGATCGTGCCGCTGAACGCGCAGCCGTGGGTAGACCTCGGCGAGGTGGTCGAAATCGCGGTCGCAGTGCACCAGTACCGAGTCGGTCCGCAAGGCCACCGCCGCGATGGGTTCCGTCGTGGCCGGCGGAGCGTCCGCCAGGATGAGCTCACGGATGAACTCGTGGGTCTTCGACCCGGCCTGACACAGATATTCGACCCAGGTGGAACCGTCGATGAGGTAGATCTTCCTCATTCTTCGATCTCCTCGAACCCTGATCGGCGCATCTGGTCGAGGTCGCCCTCCCAGCCCATGCCCTCCAGCCCGAGAAGGAAGTCCTTCGTGAGAGGAGAACCCACGGCACGGCGTAGTGCGATATCGATGGCTTCTCTCTTGGTGCGTACTTGGAAGTGCTCCATGGCGTGGGCGATCAGTTCGTCATCGATGTCAACATCGGTGCGACCCATACACCTGGGCTCCACATTGGCCGGTCGGGCGCAGGAGGTTTTCGAGCAAGGGTGTGACCGAAGCGCGACCGGGGCGGAATCGGGCCGTCTGCTCGGGGTGCGACGCTGAAGGTGCAAGCCCCTCCCGACGAAGGACCTCCATGGCATTCCCCGGTGCCTTCGACCCCGATGCCTTCAACCGCGATGTCGTCGGTCATGCCGCCCCCCGCCCCTTCGAAGACACCTCGGCCACGGCCCCCTTCGCGTGGATGGGGTTCCTACTCAGCGCCTCCGGTCTTTTTCTGATGGTGGTAGGCCTGATTCGAGGGACACACGTTTTCGTCTCGCTCGTGCCGCTGTGCGCCTTCGCGTCCCTGCTCTTGCTCTGCGCGAAGGGTCGAGGCCGGGTGTTGATTCGGGTGGTGGCGATGTTCACGGTCATGTTCGCCCTGCTCCGGGTGGGGAACGGGACCGAACATTTCCTGCTCCCCGCATCCAGCGACTTCGGCCCGCACCTGGAACGAGCCGGCGCCTGGCTCCTGTTGGCCGGCGGAGCCGCCCTCGTCCTGACCGGCTCACCGGCGCGTGCGGGACGCGGGCTTCGGTGGGTGTCCGTTCCGATGCTGCTGGTGGTGGGACTGCCGGTGGCCGTGGTGCCACTGATGTTCGTGCCGAACATCGAACACACGGTCGCGAACGAGGCACCGCCGGTGTGGGACGGACGGCCCGCGACGACGCTGAGCGAACACGTGTGGTCCTGGAGCCCGGCGAGAGGCGGACGGATCGTGTCCGTGGTGCCCACCCCGAGCGTCGGGTTGGTACTGCTCACCGACGGGGCCGTCGGGCTGGATCCCCTCACCGGGCAGGAGGTGTGGAGCTACCGGAATCCGGCGATGCGCGCGGATGACCACGGTTACACGTCCTCCTGGGTCGACCCGTCAGGGGAACGTGTGCACTTGGCCTTCGGCCTGGACCGACGCCATGACGGCCGGGTCGTGTTGGACACGGCCACCGGGGAGGCGGTCCAGGTGGAGTACTTCCGAGTGTGGAAACGGGCCTTCGAAGAGGACCCGAAGCACCGGGTGCGTACGGACACCGGCAGCCTTCGCCCTGGAGACGGTGAGGTGCGCCACGACAGTCGGGACGCGGAACACGCTTGGGAGTACTCGGTGGAGGAGCGCTGCCACCCCGGCCGAGGGGACCGTTGGCCCGATCACGCCGAGCCGGTGGGGGAGACGGTTGTGGTGACGCTGGTCTGCGGCTATGAAGGGGGACCTCCCAGGGACCTGGATCGAGTGGACCTCGACGGCCGGATCGTGGCGTTGGACCTGGGTACCGGGCGGGAAATATGGCGGGTGCGAACGGCCCACGTGCAATCGGATGAGGAGCACGGCCTTCTCGGCCCGAGGGACGTGCGGGTCTCGGCGGACGGGAGCGCCGTCTACACACCGGAAGGCGACGTGGTGGTCGCCTTGGCCACGGGCGAGGTCCTGCACGATGATTCCGAGCCCTTTTGGGGGGAGGACGGGTTCGCGGGCGTGAGCGCGGACTCGTTCACCGTGAAGGTTCGTGAGGGGGACTCCGTTCGATTCGTGGAACGGGATTGGTCCGGCGAGGAACCGCGCGCCACCGGTGCAGGGGAGATCGACGAGGATCGACCGGCCTCGGGTGCCCTCGTCCTGGATCGGGCCGTGGTCCGGATACTCTCCGGCGGGCCCGGCTGGGAGTTGGTGGTCCACCCCTGGGGCGACTCCGCCGCGAGGTTGATCCCCATGGTGGGGGAGCCCTTCGCGAGTAGTCGGACGAGTGGGACGGAAGCGCGCTTGGTCCCCGTCCACGGGACCGTGTTCGTCCACATCGATGACGAGGGTCAGAGCCGGTTCGTACTGGGATTGCGTTGAACCTCCCACCTTGTCCGCATCCGTGCGCGGAGGCCGGTCGGTGAGGGTGTCCGACGCCGGTAGGATCGGGGCCGTGAATGACGCGCACGACGACACCTACGACGACCTGCCCGAACAGATGCGGGTCCGGCGGCAGAAGCTGGACCGTCTCCGTGAAGAGGGCATCGACCCCTTCCCCGTGAACTTTCCGCGGACCACGTCGATCGGTCCTGTGCGCGACAAACACCAGGGACTGGAGCCCGACACCCACACCGGAGACGAGGTCGGCGTCGCCGGTCGCGTCATGCTCTACCGCACCGGTGGCAAGCTGTGCTTCGCCACGTTGCGCGACGAGACCGGGGACATGCAGATCATGTTGTCCCTGGACCAGGTCGGCAAGGAGAGCCTGGACGCCTGGAAGGCCGACGTCGACCTCGGTGACCACGTGGGTGTGGAGGGCCAGGTCATCACCTCCCGTCGTGGTGAACTGTCCATCCTGGTGAGCTCCTGGACGCTGACGGCCAAGTGCCTGCGCCCGCTCCCGGAGAAGCACAAGGGCCTCACCGACCCCGAGGCCCGAGTGCGTCAGCGCTACGTGGACCTCATCGTCAACCCCGAATCGCAGCAGATGGTGCGCCGTCGTTCGGCCGCCATCCGGGCGATCCGAGAAGGGCTGAGCTCCCGCGACTTCATCGAGGTCGAGACCCCGATGCTGATGCGGGTGCACGGTGGTGCCACGGCACGGCCGTTCACCACCCACATCAACGCCTACGACATGGACCTCTACCTGCGCATCGCCCCGGAACTGTCGCTCAAGCGACTGGTCGTGGGCGGTCTGGAGAAGGTCTTCGAGATCAACCGGAACTTCCGGAACGAGGGCGCGGACTCCACGCACAACCCCGAGTTCACGATGCTGGAGTTCTACCAGGCGTACGCGGACTACGACGTGATGGCCGACCTCACGCGCGACCTGATCCAGGAAGCGGCTCGCGCGGTGTTCGGCTCCACCACGATCGAGCGTGACGGTCAGACCTTCGACCTGGGTGGGGAGTGGCCGCGCGTCACCCTCTACGGTCTGGTCTCCGAGGCCCTGGGCAGCCAGATCACCTCGCGTACCCCGCTCGATGAGGTCCGTCGGGCCGCCGAGGCCAAGGGCGTGGAGTTCGACCACGCCTGGGGCCAGGGCAAGCTCGTGGAGCACGTCTTCGAGGAGCTGGTGGAGCACACCCTCATCCAGCCCACGTTCGTGTGCGACTTCCCGGTCGAGACCAGCCCGCTGACCCGCCAACACCGTGAGGACCCCCTGCTCACCGAGAAGTGGGACCTGATCGGCTTCGGGATGGAGCTCGGTACGGGTTACTCGGAGTTGGTCGACCCGGTCGAACAGCGCCGCCGCCTCACAGAGCAGTCCTTGATGGCGGCCGAGGGTGACCTGGAGGCCATGCAACTGGACGAGGACTTCTTGAGGGCCCTGGAGTACGGCATGCCTCCGACCGGTGGGGTGGGGGTCGGTATCGACCGTCTACTCATGGCGTTCACAGGGAAGAACATTCGGGAAACCGTCCTTTTCCCGATCGTGAAGCCGTCCGGGGAGTAGCTGGAAACCGATTGACTCCGCCTTTGGGCTGAATAGGCGCACAGGGAATCCAGATACGGGATGACCGAAAGATGAGGCGAGGGCCGTCGCGGCACGAACGCGACGGCCCTCCTTTGTCTCTCGTCACCTGCGATGATGTGGACTCCATCACGCACCTTCGCTTGCCATTCGGTCATACGGAACAAACTTCCGAGTAGCTCGGGGTGGCCTTGGGGACAGAGTGGAGTTTTTCCATCGCGGTTCGAGTTGCTTCGGTGATGTGTTGAGGAAGATGGTTTACGCAGGTCAAAGCAGGGAGGCTATTTGTCCTTCCATTGCTTTGTTCCGCTGGGCTCTTGGATTGTCACTCTTTGTGATTTATCGGGTCTTGACGGTGTCATCGGAGCCGCCTAGCGTGCTGAGAGCGGACTTCGGTCCGCATGTTTGCCGAAGTGGATCGAGAACGACGGTGAGCAAGGGGTGCGGGTCGGAGAACGGCTCGCGTCCATCAGCACACGCGCTCTGGTGTGATCTGTCCGTCCCAGATCACGACGTCCCGGGTGCCGTGTGTCTCGTGCTCCCCACCACCTCCGACTCCTGTGCCAGAGGGGTTCGTGGAGGCCGGTCGGGGATGACGCGGGGCTCATCCCGCGCCGACAGCCGGTCGAGCGTGCCCTTCGGTGGATCGAGTCGATGTTCCGCACTCACATGGATGAGGGAGGACGGAGTGGAACAGGCCACACTCGTACGACGCGCTGTTGAGGACCAGGGGCTCACACGAGCGCCCAGGGAGAACGTGGTCCCCCTACAGACCCGACGGGAGCACACGCCCAGCGGGGTCTACACCCCGGTCGATCTGGGGCATGAGGATCTGGAGTTGCTCGCCGAGATCGCCACCGGCGTCACCACCGAGGTGGCTGCGCGGCACCTCGAACTCAGCGCCCGGACCCTACGTCGTCGCATTCGCAACATCTGCGACGTACTCGGCGTGAACACGCCCATCGAAGCGGTGGTGTGGGCCGCCAGGCGCCAGCTCATCTGAGCTGAACCCACCCGGGGGACCGGGTGAGATCACGGGCATACCGGCCCAGCGCGGCACGTGCCCCGGCCACCGGACGCAGAGCGTTCCGGGTCGAGGCCGGGAAGGCGTAGTCTGGTCCGGCTATGCCCGTTCGTCATGTCCGGGTACGTCGGGCACGTACCCCCGACGTCACCCACATCCGCCGCCTCGTCGACACCTACTCCGTCGATCGCAGAGTGCTCTCCAAGAGCACGGTCAACCTCTACGAGGACATCCAGGAGTTCTGGGTGGCCGAGGCGCGGAACGCTCCTGAGGCGCCTGGGGAGCACCCGGCCGGTGGGGACGGTCCCTCCGTGGTCGGCTGTGGCGCCCTGCACGTTCTCTGGGAGGACCTGGCCGAGGTTCGCACGGTCGCGGTGGACCCCTCCCTGCGCGGTTTCGGCGTCGGTCACCGAATCGTGACGGCCTTGTTGGACACGGCCCGCGAGTTGGGTGTACGGCGTGTGTTCTGCCTGACGTTCGAGACCGGTTTCTTCGCCCGACACGGCTTTGTGCCGATCCAGGGAACGCCGGTCTCCTTCCGGGTCTATGAGGAACTCCTGCGTTCCTATGACGAGGGTGTGGCCGAATTCCTGGACTTGGAGCGGGTCAAACCCAACACACTCGGGAACACTCGGATGCTTGTGCATCTCGACGACGAGTCCACCGGTACCTCGCGGTAAAGGCTTTGGGTCGCGGATAGGGCCCACTTCCCATACACCCCAACGCTTCCGGGCCTCAGTGCCGGAGACGATGAGTGCTTAAGCGCACCGGATGGTATGAGGGTGGAAGAGGGCGGGTAATGTGTACCTGTGTCCGTGGGGTCACCGGTTCGCTTGAGTATCGATCGGATGACGGAACGCCCACGATTTCCGGATCCACTGAGTGCGATCCTCACCGCCTTGCGGCCGCGACCCGATGCGAGGGTGGAACGGCGATCGGACATTGGTCGTCTACGTACTTTGCCGAGGACTCTTGGGGGCCTGCGGTGTCAAACCGGGGGCAAACGATGTCTATGATGTCTGGTATACGTTTGCCTGACCGGCCGGCGTGCCATCCCCCCGGAGTGACTCGACCCTGAGTCGGGTATTTGCTGCGATAAGTAACAACCAGGAAGGGTGGGCCGCTTCGATGGGCGATTTTTTGTCATCGGTGCTTCCTCCTGGCCTGATCGACGTATTGTCCGCGCTCATCCCGCCGGCGGTCGTCGCTACCGTGTTCTGTGCCTTCGTCATCCAGCTTCTCCGTAAGGAGATGGCTCCGAGGCGTATGGACGGAAGCCTGGTCGGCGAGGACGAGAGCGGCGATGACAGCGCTGCTGACAAGGGCGCGGCCGAGGTCGATGAGGCCAAGGCGACGAGCAGGACGCCGATTGCCCAGGACGAGGAACGTACTGAATCCGACGGTCGTTAGATACCGTGCCGGTGCGAACCGGACGCGGAGTCGCCGGCCGTTGGGGATGTGTGTGCGCGGGTCGACTCGCCACCCCTCACGGCTCGGGTGACTCAAAATCCCGTCGTGCCCGAAGCCGACGATTCTGACGCGCCGGGAATTGTCTTTCGCGTTCTCGCGAGATAGCTTTATATTCAGGTGCTACAGACACCGCCTCTTCCGAAAGGTTTGATTCCATGGCACAGAAGGTCCAGGTTTTCCTGATCGATGACATCGACGGTGGCGAGGCCGAGGAGACGGTGACGTTCGGTCTTGACGGATCGACGTACGAAATCGACCTCAGCGCGGATAATGCCGCCAAGCTTCGTGAGGCCCTTACTCCGTTCGTTGAGGCTTCTCGCAAGGCTCCGGTGAAGCAGGCTCGTGGCGGCGCCCGGCGTGGAAGCCGGAATGCTCCCAGCCGTGAGCGAAGCGCCGAGATTCGCGCTTGGGCGAAGGCCGCCGGGAAGCCCGTCAATGAGCGTGGTCGTATCCCCGCCGCCATCGTCGCCGAATATGAGGCCGTCAAGGGCTGAGTTCGACGCCTAAGGGAGTCGCCGTAATGTTGTCTGGTCTTGCTCGAATTTCGCCCTGATCCTCGTCCACGTTCCGCCCGAACATCCGGCAGGGCTCGTCCTGAGCCGGACGAGTCGGTGACACACCGGATGCGGGGGACGACAGGACGGGCGAGTTCGACGCCATGACCGTAGGAAGAGCCAAACCGGTGCGGAGACCGTTCGTTGGAGGACACCCCGCTCAGCGGGCACGCGGTTCCCGCTCCTGTTTGGCCCCGCCTTGGGCGTTGGGTCGATCCGCGATCGAGCGAACCCAAGACGCGTCGTTGTGCCACGGCCCCAGGAAGGGCCGCCGTACCTCCTTCGGCACCCGACGCGAGTCTTCGGGTGATCGACCTTTTCGACCCCGAACAACAACGCGGCTCCAGCTGTTCGCTAAGAGCCGATAAACGGGCTTACGCACGTGCGGCCCGGGCACTCTGTGATGGATGGGAGTGCCCGGGCCGTTCGCCTTCGGCGTACAGGGAAATCTGACGCGGCAATTGGTAGTTGGATGTTGGGTGAACGCCCTATCGTCGGGGAAAGTCTCTGGCACGGACGGCTGCGGTCGGCCGTACGGAGATGTTCGTCCCCGCCGGCCCCGGCCGGCGAGGACGGACGGGTGCGACAGTGCTCCCCGGGGCGGTTATCCCTGTGGGGCCTATATGCGGAAGAGTTGGGTCGGAAGGATCCGTCCCTGCCTGACCGCTCTGTAGAGGAGCGACGAGACATGTTCGAGAGGTTTACCGACCGCGCGCGGCGAGTGGTGGTTCTGGCTCAGGAAGAGGCCAGGATGCTCAACCACAACTACATCGGTACGGAGCACATCCTGCTCGGCCTCATCCACGAGGGTGAGGGTGTCGCCGCCAAGGCCCTGGAGAGTCTTGGTATCAGCCTCGAAGCGGTTCGGCAGCAGGTTGAAGAGATCATCGGCCAGGGCCAACAGGCACCGTCGGGGCACATCCCCTTCACCCCGCGTGCCAAGAAGGTCCTCGAGCTGTCGCTGCGTGAGGCGCTGCAGCTGGGCCACAACTACATCGGTACCGAGCACATCCTGCTCGGCCTCATCCGTGAGGGCGAAGGCGTCGCCGCTCAGGTGCTGGTCAAGTTGGGCGCCGACCTCAATCGGGTCCGCCAGCAGGTCATCCAGCTGCTGCACGGTTACCAGGGCAAGGAGCCGCAGGCCACCGGTGCCTCCTCCGAGTCCACACCCTCCACCTCGCTGGTGCTGGACCAGTTCGGCCGCAACCTGACGCAGGCCGCGCGTGAGTCCAAGCTCGACCCGGTCATCGGTCGTGACAAGGAGATCGAGCGGGTCATGCAGGTCCTGTCCCGCAGGACCAAGAACAACCCGGTCCTGATCGGTGAGCCCGGTGTCGGTAAGACCGCGGTCGTCGAGGGGTTGGCGCAGAAGATCGTCAAGGGTGAGATTCCCGAGACGCTCAAGGACAAGCAGCTGTACACCCTCGACCTCGGCGCCCTGGTCGCGGGCAGCCGCTACCGCGGTGACTTCGAGGAGCGCCTCAAGAAGGTGCTCAAGGAGATCCGCACCCGCGGCGACATCATCCTCTTCATCGATGAGCTGCACACACTGGTCGGCGCCGGGGCGGCGGAAGGTGCCATAGACGCCGCCTCCATCCTGAAGCCCATGCTGGCTCGGGGTGAGCTCCAGACCATCGGTGCGACCACGCTCGACGAGTACCGCAAGTACCTGGAGAAGGACGCCGCGCTGGAACGCCGTTTCCAGCCGATCCAGGTGGACGAGCCCACGACCACGCACGCCATCGAGATCCTCAAGGGGCTGCGTGACCGTTACGAGGCCCATCACCGGGTCTCCATCACCGACAGCGCGCTGGTGGCCGCCGCGCAGCTCGCGGACCGCTACATCAGCGACCGCTTCCTGCCGGACAAGGCGATCGACCTCATCGACGAGGCCGGTTCGCGGATGCGCATCCGTCGGATGACCGCGCCGCCGGACCTGCGCGAGTTCGACGAGAAGATCGCCAAGGTGCGCCGGGACAAGGAATCGGCCATCGATGAGCAGGACTTCGAGAAGGCCGCGTCCCTGCGGGACGACGAGAAGCAGCTGCTGAACAAGAAGGCGCAGCGGGAGAAGGAGTGGAAGGCCGGCGACATGGACGTCGTGGCCGAGGTCGATGAGGAGCTCATCGCCGAGGTCTTGGCCGCCTCCACGGGCATCCCGGTCTTCAAGTTGACCGAGGAGGAGAGCTCTCGCCTGCTGCGGATGGAGGACGAGCTGCACCGCCGGGTCATCGGCCAGGAGGACGCTATCAAGGCGCTCTCGCAGGCCATCCGGCGAACCCGTGCCGGGCTGAAGGACCCCAAGCGTCCCGGTGGTTCGTTCATCTTCGCCGGTCCGTCCGGTGTGGGTAAGACCGAGCTGTCCAAGACCCTCGCGGAGTTCCTCTTCGGGGACGAGGACGCGCTGATCCAGCTCGACATGTCCGAGTTCATGGAGAAGCACACCGTCTCGCGGTTGTTCGGTTCGCCTCCCGGTTACGTCGGTTACGAAGAGGGCGGCCAGCTCACTGAGAAGGTGCGTCGCAAGCCGTTCTCCGTGGTCCTGTTCGACGAGATCGAGAAGGCCCACAGCGACATCTTCAACTCGCTCCTACAGGTGTTGGAGGAGGGTCGTCTCACCGACGCCCAGGGTCGCAACGTCGACTTCAAGAACACGGTCATCATCATGACGACCAACCTGGGTACGCGGGACATCTCCAAGGGCGTGGCCATGGGCTTCGCCAAGGAGGACGACGCCCACACCAACTACGAGCGGATGAAGGCCAAGGTCAACGAGGAGCTCAAGACCAACTTCCGGCCGGAGTTCCTCAACCGTGTGGACGACGTCATCGTCTTCCACCAGTTGACCCAGAAGGAGATCTTCCAGATCGTCGACCTGATGATCACGAGCCTGGACAGCCGGCTCAAGGAGCGGGACATGGGGATCGAGCTGCGGCCCCAGGCCAAGGAGCTCCTCTCCGAGCGTGGCTTCGACCCGGTCCTGGGCGCGCGGCCGCTGCGTCGCACGATCCAGCGGGAGATCGAGGACCAGCTGTCCGAGAAGATCCTGTTCGGTGACCTCAAGGCCGGTCAGATCGTCGTGATCGACGCCGAGGGCGAGGGTACGGACGCCAAGTTCACCTTCAAGGGCGTGCCCAAGCCGGCCGCGGTGCCGGACACCCCCGAGGTGGAGTCCGCCACCAAGGGCGACTAGGAACGAGCACCGGCCGAGTCCGGTACGGGGCGGGGGCTTTCCTTCGGGGGAGCCCCCGTTCGCCGTGTCGGGGAAGGGCCTTCGATATAGGGTGCCCCCGTGACCCATCCCCATGACCCCCACCGAAGCGACGACAGGCCGTCCCAGGAGCCGCCCGCCGGCCCTTTCCGCCCTCAGGGGCCCTACGATGCCCAGCAGTCGCCTCCGGGCCCTCCGCAGGCCTATGGGCATCCGCCGCAGGGGCCGCCGCCTCCTGGGCAGCGCCCACCCCAGGCACCACCGCCCGGATATCCGCCTCCTGGCTACCCGTCGCCTGGATATCCGCCTCCTGGCCACTCGATGTCCGGCTACCCCCCACCGGGCCCACCGCCCAAACGGGGTGGTGCGCTGCCCTGGGTGATCGGGGGCGGGCTGCTCGGACTCGTCCTGTTCGGTGCGGCGGGGTTCGGTCTTTGGGCCCTCCTCGGTTCCCAGACTCCCGGTCCCGGGACGGGCGTGGTGGCGGGCGAGGACGGGTTCGAGGACGTTCGGCTCTTCGACGACCTGCCCAGGGAGCACGTGCCGACCGGTGAGACCGTCGACTACGAACAGTTTCCACCGGTCGGCGGGGAGCACTACGCCTTCTGGCAGAACTGCGGTGTCTACGACGAACCCGTCCTGACCGAGGCCGCCGTTCACTCCCTGGAACACGGCGCGGTCTGGATCACCCATGATCCCGAACTGGATCCGGACCAGATCGAACGGTTGGCCGCCCACCACCAGCCGGGTTCCTACGTGCTGGTCAGCCCCATGGAAGGACTGCCGTCCCCGATCGTGGCCTCGGCCTGGGGCGCCCAGCTCCAGCTCGATGACGCCTCGGACGAGCGCGTCGACGCCTTCCTGCGCGAGTACGAGCAGAGCCCGGACGCACCCGAACCGGGCGCCCCGTGCAGCGGTGCCTACGACGGAACCGAGGCGGAGGCCGAGACCGAAGGCGTCGACGCCCGAATGAACTGAGTGGCGCTTGGCCGGCTCGCTCTTCCCACCCAGCACAGAAGTCGTGAACAGGGGGCACGGGACAGGCCTTAGGTCGGCAGAGCGAAGCGGCCGTCATCGAGGGGGTCGACCAGACCATCGTCGACCAGGGCGTCCAGGGCGCGTTCACGTTGGACGTGGTCGTCCCAGACGGCGTCCAAGGCCGTCTTGGCCACGGGATCGGGGGACTCCCGCAGTACGGCCAGGAGCTTGCCGCGCACCTGGCGGTCGGTCCCCGCGTAGGTTTGGCCTCGTCGGGGCGGACCGTCATAGGCGGGCTTCCCGGCGATCCGCCACGCGCACTGCCCGGCGATGGGGCAGTCGACGCAACGGGGCGAGCGGGCGGTGCACACCAGCGCACCCAACTCCATGACGGCCACGCCCCAGCGGGCGGCGACCGATGGCAGAGGTGGCAGGAGTGCTTTGGCCAGGGCGGTCTCCGCCTTGGTCTGGGTTTTCGGCGGGTACTCGATGCCGGTTTCGGCCCGGGCCAGGACACGCCGCACGTTGGTGTCCAAAATGGCGTGTCGTTGCCCATAGGCGAAACTCGCCACCGCCGCTGCGGTGTAGGAGCCGATACCCGGTAGTGACAACAGGGTGGCGTGATCGTCGGGTACCTCGCCGCCGTACTCCTCGGTGATGGCGACGGCGCAGGCGTGCAGGCGCAGGGCCCGGCGTGGGTAACCCAGCCGGTTCCACATGCGTACGGCCTCACCGGAGGGCTCTGCGGCCAGGTGGGCCGGGGTGGGCCAGCGTTCCATCCAGGCCCGCCACGCCGGCAGCACCCGTACTACGGGAGTCTGTTGCAGCATGATCTCGCTGACCAGGATGGACCAGGGCGAGGCGTCGGGACGGCGCCAGGGAAGGTCACGGGCGTTGGTCTCATACCAAGCCAGGACCGCTGTGCTGTAAGGGTTATCGCTCATCTTTAACGGGAAATCGGCGGGTTGAGTAGGTGAGGGGCGAGCAAAACCGCAATACTACGGCCCATGGCGTCAAGTACCGGACACCCCGCACCCGTGAGCAAGGACATCTACTGGAGGCGTCGGGCCTTCGTGCTGATCGGGGTGTTGCTGGTGTTCGCGTTGATCGCCTACGCCTGCAATCCGTCGGAGAACGAGGGCGAGTCGAGTAGTAACCAGGCCGGTATCGAGGACCCCTCGGCCTCTCCCAGTGTGCCGGCACAGGAGCCGGAACGGGACGAGACGGCCGAACCGGAGGAGGACGCCTCCCCGTCCCCCTCCGAGGACCCCTCCGAAGGCGAGGACGCCGAAGCCGACGAGGACTCCGAAGAGGCAGGAGCCTCCGGTGAGGGGTCGGCCGAAGCCGCCGCGCCCGAGCGTCCCGAAGACCCGTGCAGGCCACAGGACGTGGTGATCTCCATGAAGTTCGCCGAGGAGGACAGAGAGCAGTACTCGGGCGGCGCCAATCCCGGCTTCAGGGTCACCGTGGTCAACGTGGGTGAGCAGACCTGCACCGTCGACGTGGGGCCGGAGGCGATCGAATTGCTCATCCACTCCGGTGACGACCGTGTCTACTCCACCGCCGACTGTGTGGAGGGCGAAGGGCGAGAGGAGCGTCGACTCGACCAGGGACGCCCGCACGAGTACACCCTCACCTGGGCGCGGGAGCGTTCCTTCACCGATTGCCGTTCCTCCTCGGCCAAGGCCCAGCCCGGTTGGTACAAGGCCAATCTGAAGGGCGACCTCGTCAGCGGTGTCGACCAACTGGTCTTCCAGCTCAAGGGCTGAGAGAAGAACCGGTTTCGAGAAAATCCACAACTTTCGGTGAGAGCGCGACTACCATTCGTGTCGAATCTGATGTCGTCGTTGGAATGGACCGATGAGAACCGCACTCACCCTCGCCGCCACCGCGGCCCTCGCCTTGTCCTTGGCCACACCGGCGCAGGCCGCGACCGACAGCTACGAGCTCATCGTCCAGGGTGCCCCCGAGTACCGGGGCGAGACCTCGAAGAGTTGGGTGCGCTCGATGACCCTGGAGTGCGGCCCGGCCGGTGGAAGACATCCGCGGGCGGAGGAGGCCTGTGAGCTCATCGACGCGGCCGGGGGGTCGATCGCCGACGTGCGGGTTCGAGAGGATGGTTTCTGCCCCATGGTGCATCGACCGGTCACCGCGATCGCCATTGGTGGAGGGGGACGCTACGAGGAGACCTTCGGCAACGACTGTCTCCTCGAACAGGCCAAGGGCGCCATCTTCGACTTCTAGAAGGGCGCCTCTTCGTCGAGGGTGGTCTGCCCCGGGGGACGTTCCTCCGGCCGGTTCTCGGAGCGGCTCCGCTTGCGGCGTCGGCTCTTGGCCACCCAGGTCAGGGCCTCGATCAGTTCCTCCACCTCGTGGGTACGGATGCCGGGGACCGGGTCGCCGAAGTTCTTGGGTACGACCGCGTCGGTGAAGCCCAGACGCTGAGCCTCGGCGACCCGGCGCCGAACCCCGTTGACCGCGCGCACGTCACCGGCCAACCCCACCTCGCCGACCGCGATGAACCCGCTCGGAAGGGCGACGTCGTTGTTGGAACTGCCGGCCGCGATGGCCAGGGCCAGGTCGACGGCGGGTTCGCCCAGCTTCACACCGCCCACGGTGGACGCGTACACGTCCATGTTGGCCAGCTTCATGCCGGTGCGCTTCTCCAACACGGCCAGGATCATGTTCACGCGTGAGGTGTCCAGGCCGGAGGTGGCACGGCGTGGTGCCGGAAGCGGCGTGGGTGCCACCAATGCCTGGACCTCGGTGATCAGGGGACGTCGGCCCTCCAGGGTGACGGTGACACAGGTGCCCGGAACCGGATCGGAACGTTCGGTGAGAAAGAGCCCACTGGGGTCGGGAAGTCCTTCGATCCCCTTGTCCGTGAGCTCGAAGACACCGATCTCGTCGGTGGGCCCGTAACGGTTCTTGACCGCGCGCAACAGGCGTAGCTGGGAGTGGCGTTCCCCCTCGAAGTGCAGGACCACGTCCACCAGGTGTTCCAGCAGCCGAGGGCCGGCGATGGAGCCGTCCTTGGTGACGTGGCCGACCAGCACGGTGGCGATACCACGTTCCTTGGCGATCTGGATGAGAGCGCCGGT
Organism: Nocardiopsis alkaliphila YIM 80379; assembly: GCF_000341005.1. GTDB lineage: Bacteria > Actinomycetota > Actinomycetes > Streptosporangiales > Streptosporangiaceae > Nocardiopsis > Nocardiopsis alkaliphila. The sequence continues at coordinate 53,284 of NZ_ANBD01000046.1, forward strand.
GACCTGGCGGATCTGGGTCACACCACCCGGTACACCGGTGGCCTCGGGGGAGACCATGGTCTGGACCGAATCGACGATCAGCAGTTTGGGCGCGACCGCGTCCACGTGGGCGGCCAGTGTCGCCACCGAGGTCTCCGCCGCCAGGTACAGCTGGTCGGAGAGCGCCCCGAGTCGTTCGGCGCGCAGTCGGACCTGCCCCGCGGACTCCTCACCGGTGATGTACAGGACCGGTGCCTTGGCGGCACGCATCGCGGCGACCTCTAGAAGCAGGGTCGACTTGCCCACGCCGGGTTCGCCGGCCAGCAACACGACGCCCCCGGGTACGGCGCCGCCTCCCAGGACCCGGTCGAGTTCGTCCACCCCGGTAGGGACCGCTTCGGCGCTCTCCACACTGATCTCGGTGATGGGGCGGGCCCTGGCGGTGACAGGGGTCGGTGCGACGGCGGCGGGTGCGGGTGCCCCCGCTTCCTCGACGGTGCCCCAGGCTTGGCACTCGCCGCAGCGGCCCACCCATTTGAGGGTGCTCCATCCGCATTCGACGCACCGGAACGAGGTCTTCGCTGCTTTTGCCATGGTCGACACGCTAACGCCTGCGTGTGACAGGCCTGGCCGCCCTCGAGACGACCCGTGGGATACATGAAAGTTACCTACGGGTTAGGGTGTTGATTTGGAAAATCATGTTAGAGAGTGTGTTGGGAATCACTCCCTTGTGTTCCTGAAGCCTTCTACGCCCCCCGCTCCTTGGAGAAAGGAAACCCGCGTGTCCCGCTCACACGTGTCCCCCACCCCCCGCTCCGGGCTTCGCCGTGTTCTGGCCAGGCTCACGGCCCCGGTGGCGATCGTCGCGCTGGGTGTCGGCCTGGCGGCCGCGCCCGTGGCCGCGGACGAAGTCGAGACGACCTCCTACACGCACTACGTCGCCATCGGTGACTCGTTCACGGCCGGACCCATGGTGCGAGCGAAGATGCCGCTCCTGGGCTGTATGCAGTCCTCGGTCAACTATCCCAAGCGCCTCGCGGAGGAGTTGGGGATCGAGCAGATCACCGACGTCAGCTGTTCGGGCGCGGTGATGAACGACCTCTACGAGAAGCAGTTCAGCGACACCGACCCCCAACTGGACGCGCTCCGCCCCGAGACCGATTTGGTCACCGTGGGGATCGCCGGAAACGACTTCGGTTTCTCCGAGGTCCTCGTCGAGTGCGCCAAGCAGAGCCTGCGCAACCCCTTGGGCAGTCCGTGCGCCGACCACTACGGTTCGGAACTGGACGAGCGGATCGAAGGGATGCGGGGTGAGGTCTCGCAGGTCTACGCCGACATCACCGAACGCAGCCCGAACGCCACCGTCGTCGCCGTCGGTTACCTGCAGATCATGCCGGAGAGCGGTGGTTGCTGGCCGAGCACGCCGATCTCTCGGGGTGACGTTCCCTTCTTGGACCAGGCGCAGACCACCCTCAACACGATGATCGCCGAGGAGTCCGCGGCCCACGGGGCGATCTTCGTCGACACCCTCGAACGTGGACACGACGTTTGCCAGGGGTCGGACACCCGCTGGGTCGAAGGGCTGATTCCGGAGGACGGGGCGCCGGTCCACCCGAACAACCTGGGCATGGCCGCCACGACCGATTTCATCCGTGACGCCCTCGGTGTCCCCGCCCCGTAGAGGCGCCTGACGGCCCTGGCGGACAGCGTTCGGTTAATGCGCTAATGACCGAAATGTCCGCCAGGGTCAAACAGCCTTTACCCTCTTTGGGCCTCAAGTCCATTACAGAGAGTGACAGATTGTGATGATTGTGTGACCAATGGTGGTGAGTCGGTGACAGGGAGACCCGCGTCACAGTGACGTGGCCCGTCCCGGCGGACCAAGGAGGGTCACGCATGTATCTGCCGCCACACCACGAGCAAATGCGGGCCTGCCGTCCCACCACGGACCCGGGACAGCAGGCCGACACCGCCCAGGCACGCCGCCGGGGATCGCGGGCGTTTCTCGCCGCAGCGCTCGCCGCGGTGACCCTGGCCACCGGGACCGCACCGGCACTCGCCCACTCTCACTCAACGACCCAGACCCCCACCGCGGAGACCGCGTCGGGCCGTATCCACCAGTCCCTTTCCTCCAGCACCATCGAAAAGGCCATCAGCGTCGCCCAGGCACAGGAAGGCAAGCCCTATGCCTGGGGTGGCACCGGACCGGGTTCCTTCGACTGCTCCGGACTGGTGCAGTACGCCTTCCGAGAGGCCGGGGTGAGTCTGCCCCGAGTCGCCCACGACCAGGTCAACTCCGGGACCCGGGTCTCCTACTCCAACGCCGAACGTGGAGATCTCCTTTACTGGACCAACGGCGGCGGCTACGCCTACCACGTCGCCATCTACCTCGGTGACGGCCACATGATCGATGCTCCGAGCTCGGGCCGCAACATCGCCGAACGCGCCGTGACGCGTTACAACCTCGCCGGAGGCGTGCGCCTGTAGCGCACCCCCCACCCATGCCTCTTCCTCGACGGCCGTCGTCCTCACGGGCAGCGGCCGTCGACTCGTGTAGCGGGCCTCAGACCGACGGCCAAGGCGAAACGCCACGATCCCGTATCCGGTCGCCCCAAGACCGCGCGAAGCGCATACTCTGGGTCCTGTGAGCCCTATCCAGGTCCCAGACGCGCCCGTGGTCCTTTCGACGGCGTCCGTCTACCCGGAGAAGACCCCGGCCGCATTCGAGATCGCCGCGAAGCTGGGGTACGACGGTGTGGAGGTGCTTGTCTCCTCCGACCCGGCCAGTCAGGACATCGAACTCCTCCGGCGCCTCTCGGACTACCACCAAATGCCCGTCACCGCGGTCCACTCTCCCTGCCTCGTTCTGACCCAACGGGTCTGGGGTCGAGAGCCCTGGGGCAAACTCCTGCGATCCAAGGAGATGGCGGAGGCCCTGGGAGCCAAGACGGTCGTGGTCCACCCGGCCTTCCGTTGGCAGCGCGACTACGCCAAGGGTTTCGAGAGCGGCGTGGCGCGGATGCAGGAGGAGACCGATGTGGTCTTCGCGGTCGAGAACATGTACCCGGTCCGGGTACGCGATCGCGAGGTCGTTCCCTATGCCCCGAGTTGGAACCCGTTGGACCGCGACTACGCCGACGTCACCCTCGATCTGTCCCACACCGCGATGTCCGGCTCCGACGCCATGGACATGGCCAAGCGGTTGGGCGACCGTCTCTCCCACGTCCACGTCGCCGATGGGTTCGGTGGCCAAAACCTTGACGAACACCTCATCCCTGGTCGGGGGACCCAACCCGTCGCCGAGCTCCTGGAACATCTGGCGGGCAACGGCTACGAGGGTCAGCTCGTCCTAGAGGTGAGCACCCGCAAGGCCGCGGACCGCCAGGCCCGGATACGGGAACTGGCCGAGGCGTTGGCCTTCACCAGGCTGCACTTCGCCGGTCCACCCGAACCCGAGTCGCGACTCGGGCGTCGTGAGCGGATCGCGCTGCTGCGCAGGCGTCCTCAGAATCCGCCTCGTCGCTTCTCGGTGGATGAGGGAGGGGCCATCGCCGACGAGGGGGCCATCGATCCCGACTGACCTTCGCGAGGAGGCTCGTCCACGGAGTGGGACGCGCCGTCCATCTTCGGCGTCGCGGGAGGTTAGCGTGGAGGGATCCGCAGAGAGGACCCTTCATGATCGCGATCATCGGCGCAGGCAAGATGGGCGAGGCGTTGCTCGCCGGGTTGTTGGCCAAAGACCACTCCCCGGCAGACCTCCTGGTCACCGAACCGCGTGAGGAACACGCCGCGGAATTGCGCGCCCGATACGGGATCGAGACCGTATCGGCGGTGGACGCGGCCAAGCGTGCGCAGACCTTGTTGTTGGCCCTCAAGCCCCAGGACATGCTCGCGCTGTTGGACGAGATCGCCTCGCACCTGTCCGAGGAACGACTCCTCATCTCGGTGGCGGCCGGACTGACCACCCTGGTCCTGGAGAGCCATCTGCCCAGCGGCGTCCCCGTGGTCCGCGCGATGCCCAACACCCCCGCCCTCATGGGGCGAGGGATGACCGCGATCTCCGGTGGCGCGCACACCGATCCGAACCACCTGGAGCGGGCGGAGGAACTGCTGGGCACGGTCGGCGAAGTGATCCGGGTCGGCGAAGAGCACATGGACACGGTGACGGCCATCTCCGGGAGTGGGCCGGCGTACTTCTACTTCATCGCCGAGACCATGATCGAGGCAGGTGTCGCGATGGGAATGCCACGCGCTACGGCGCAGCGGCTCGTGGGCCAGACGATCACCGGGGCCGCGGCCATGCTCGATGGCTCGGGGGAGCACCCGGTGGTGCTACGGGAGGCGGTCACCTCCCCAGGTGGCACCACCGCGGCCGCACTACGGGAGTTGGAACGACACGGGGTGCGGACCGCGTTCACCGACGCGATCGAGGCGGCACGGGACCGAAGCCGAGCTCTGTCCGGCAACTGATGGCCTTACGGTGATGGAAATCACATAAAAAATCGTGGTGTTCACTGGTCGTGGGGCGCTGCCATCAGCGTCGTAGGGAGTGCATAAAGTCGGGCAGAGTGGGTGAAGAACTCACTTTCCCCAGCTCCAGTACCTCCTCCAAAGATTCCGGGGCCCCATGACCAACCCTCAGCCGCCATCGGACCCTTCCCACACCCCCGGCCAGTCCGGGCCGAACATGCCGCCGCCCGGAGCTCCGAGCGGTCCTCAGCCCTCCGGACAGTCCTCGGGTGGGCACCCCGCACCTCGGTCGAACACCGGTGGGGGACCACCACCGGGAGGCACCCCACCCCAAGGCGGGGCACCCCCACCCGGCGCTCAGCCTCCTGTCGGACCTGCGGTGGGTGGGCAGCCTCCGATGGGCCCCCCGGCCGGTGGGCAGCCTCCGATGGGTCCCCCTTCCGGTGGGCAGCCTCCGATGGGTCCCCCTTCCGGTGGGCAGCCCCCGATGGGGCCGCCTGGTGGTCCGCCTCCGGGTGGGATGCCTCCGGGAGGTATGGGAGCCGGTGGGATGCCTCCCGGCGGAATGCCCCCGGGTGGGATGCCTCCGGGGCAGTTCGGTGGTCAGCCTCCGTTGCCTCCGCTGGGGCTCTTCCAGTCCAAGTCGGGCCTGCGCGCCGCGCTGCTCAACCTGTCCGGGGTCGGTGCGGGTTACTTCTACCTGCGTAACCGGCTGTTCTTCGGGATCAACGTGGGCGTCACGATCGCCCTGCTGGTCACCGCGGCGATCCTCGGCGCGGCGGACGACCTGCTCGTGTGGGTCCCCTCCCTGCTCGTGTGGGTGCTGATCACCGTCGTGCACGGTCTGTTCGCCGGTCGTGCCCACGACCGTCGTCTCTTGGCCCGGGGCGAGCAGCCCTCGGCCAAACCCATGCCGATGATCCTGGCGGCCTGCCTGGCCTTGGTGATGATCGTCTCGCTCGTCGGTGTGTGGCAGGCCGGTGAATGGCGGTTGCGCGTCGCCGACGCGGCGCACGCACGTGGTGACTGCGACACGGCGATCGACGGCTACAACATGGTCGAATCCGGTTTCCAGCTCTCCATGTCACCGGGCCTGATGGATCGGGCCCGTTCCGGTGTGGAGGCATGCGAGCTGCTTCGCCGTGCCCAGTCCGACGTGGAGAACGAGGCGTACGACCACGCACTGGAGTCCTATGGCGAATACTTCGCGCACGAGCACTCCCGCTGGGAGGACACCGACGGTAGCGTCGCCGAAGTCCACCTGGACTACGCCTCCCAGCTCGCCACCGAGGCCGACGAGCTCTACAGCGGCGAGGTGACCGAGGAGGTCGAGGAGACCTTCCGGCAGGCCCAGGAGACCTATACCTTCGTGGCCGAGGACTTCTCGGACACCCCTGCGGCGGCCGAGGTGCCGACCGCCTTGGGCGACCTGTACGACCTGGCCACCGCTGACTACGCCGCGGAGAACTGGTGCGGTGCCTTCGACCAGATCGGCATGTTCGACGACCTCACCTGGGACTCCGCGCCGGAGATCGCCGACCGGATCGAGGAGGAGCGTCCCGACGCGGCCCTCAAGTGTGGGTGGGACCAGGTCGACACGGGTGACTTCGACGGGGCGGAGGAGACGGCCGAGTACCTCGAGGCCACCTACCCCGACCACGAGGCCGACGAGGTCGAGGACCTGGTCCGACACGCCGGAGCGGGCCGCGTCGAGGCCGAGATGGACAGGGCGGTCCTCCTCGGAGAGAGCGAGATCGAGACCGCACCCTGGGAGACCGGGGGCGGTGACAAGGTCTCCATCCAGTACGTGAACCACACCGACGAGGAGATGGTCTTCCTCTACGTCGGTCCGGACGCCGTGCACGGGGAAGTCGTCATCGAGCCCTGCGCGGACTGTGACAGCTCCTCACCGCCCACCGACGCCTCGTGCCTGAACGACGCGAACGCCATGGACTTGAAACTCGATCCGGGCGAATATCGGATCCTCATCAACGCGACCAACGACTTCTTCACTCGTCCTCTGCACAACACCATCAACATGAAGGCCGGGGAGACCTACGCGGACTGCTTCTACCGGGAGCAGTAGGAGGGCTGATCGCTTCCGGTGAAGGTCCTGCTCCTGACTACGGCGATCGGGGTCCACACGGGTTCGTCTCGTGTGGACCCCGACGTGTCGTCCGGGCCCTGATTTGCGTACTGTGTGCTTCGAAACACGCACACCTGGAACGGGGGTCACCACATGGGAGGGCGTACGTCCTGCTCGCTTCGGGTGGCATGGGACGAAAGACTCACCACCTACGATTTCGGGCCGCATCACCCGCTGGCACCGATCCGCGTCGAGTTGACCATGGCGCTCAGCCGTGAGTTCGGCCTCTTCGACGGGACGGGTGTCGATCTGATCGACGTCGAGCCGGCCTCCGACGAGCTTCTGTCCTTGGTACACGACGCCGCCTACATCAAGGCGGTCAAACGGGCCGGCAAGACACTGGAGCCTGACGACGTCCACCTGCTCGGTACCGCTGACAACCCCGTCTTCCCCGACATGCACGAGGCCGCCGCGCTGATATCCGGCGCCTCGGTGGCCGCGGCCAAGGCCGTGTGGACGGGACAGAGTTCGCACGCCGCCAACATAGCGGGCGGACTCCACCACGCCATGCGCGGCAACGCCTGGGGCTTTTGCGTCTACAACGACCCGGCGCTGGCCATCGCCTGGCTGCTGGAACAGGGCGCCAAACGCGTCGCCTACGTCGACGTGGACGTGCACCACGGGGATGGCGTCCAGAACGCCTTCTACAACGATCCGCGTGTGCTCACCATCAGCCTGCACGAGTCACCCGTGACGCTGTTCCCGGGCACCGGGCACGCTTCGGAGGTCGGTGGTCCCGACGCGGAGGGTTACGCGGTCAACGTCGCCCTGCCCGCCGGCACCGGCGACTCCGGCTGGCACCGTGCCTTCGACGCGGTCGTTCCACCACTGCTGCACGAATTCCAGCCCGAGATCCTGGTGACCCAGCAGGGCTGTGACACCCACGCCCTCGATCCCCTGGCCAATCTCACCCTCAGCGTCGACGGTCAGCGTCGGGCCTACGAGGAACTGCACCGACTTGCCCGTAAGACGGCCGGTGGCCGGTGGCTCCTGTTCGGTGGCGGTGGTTATGGACTGGTCCAGGTCGTGCCCCGAGCCTGGACCCACCTGCTGGGGGAGGCGGCGGGCGCACCCATCGCCCCCGACCGGGAGACGCCGCAAGGCTGGCGGGACTTCGTCCGTGAACGCACCGGTGAAGCGGCTCCGCTGTACATGACCGACGGACGCGACGTCTCCTTCACGCCCTTCGAGCACGGCTACGACCCGGGCGATCCCATCGACCGGGCCATCCACGCCACGCGCACGGCGATCTTCCCCAGCCACGGCATCGATCCCACCCTGTGAACGGCCGGCCCGGGACCCCACGGACCCGGGCCGTCGGATCACATGAAGGTGAAATCCGCACGATCGCCGCGTGGAAGGCGTTCAGCGGGTAGGAAGGGATGAATACCGGGCGAACGGGAGCCGGCGCCGTGGTGGCCCCCGGCGTGTTACCGCGATCGCCGCCCAGGAGAGGAAGGGGTATGCAGGTGACGCCGCCGACACGCGCCGAACTCATCACCTATCTGGTTCGCACGGGGATCGCGGGGCATGTCGACACCCCACGGCAGAACAACCTGCGCCACTATCGAAGGCTCGTCCAGAAGGATCCCTACCACCAGTTCGGGTTGACCTTCTCCAACGACTGGACCTTCTCCGAGGTCCTGGCCCTGATGAACAAGCGTTGCGGTGTGGTGGGTGACGAGGAGTACGTGTGGGGGATCGACACGATCGACCCCGATCTGACCATCGACGCCCTGGAAGCCTTCGCCGATCGGTTGGCCCTGGCGGCACGGCGCCGTGAACGCGTCATGTTCGCCACCGGTCACCCCCGCAACCTTCGGGAGACCTATGGTGCCTGGAAGGACGCACTGGTGGAGCGCGGCTGCGTGGTGATCACCGCAGCGGGCGGGTACTCCTACGAGGTGACCACGGAACGTCCGCCCAACCGCCGGATCGTGGTGTGGAAGGACGAAGTCGCCATCGTCACGGACGGCCACCTTCCTCGGCACAGCCACCATCCCTTCGCCATGCGGGCCATCCTCAACGAACTCGCCGACCGTGGTCAGGCGTGGCCGCAGTTGGTCATCGCCGACCATGGTTTCGCGGGGGCCGCGGGGGAGATGGGAGTGCCGGCGATGGGCTTCGCCGACTGTAACGACCCGGCTCTCTTCCTCGCCGAACATGAGGGAAAACTACTGGTCACGGTGCCTTTGGACGACGGATATCTGACCGAGGACTATGCTCCGCTGCGCGATTACGTTCTCGCCCACGCGGGCCTGTTGTGATCAGGTCCGGCCATTTATACCCACCGTTAAACCTCATCTGCCCCCTGGACAACGCATATCCCCGAAGAAGGGCCGAACGACCTTCCCTAGACGAGGTCTCGGCCCTACTCTGAAAACGGACGTGTCAGTAGTGACAAGATGACACGCTGGCGTGTTGGTGGGACGGGCACGGCATCCGGGTCCTCCTACCACCCCGAGGCGCGTCAGGGCCGAAGGGTAGACAATTGCTCACGTCCGGGAATGAGGGCGTCGGAAGATGAACGGGAGTAAGCCGCCTCTCGAAGAGGTCCGGTTCTTGACCGTGGCGGAGGTCGCCACGATCATGCGAGTATCCAAGATGACCGTTTACCGAATGGTGCACTCGGGAGTTCTCCCCGCAATCCGTGTGGGGCGTTCCTACCGGGTCCCTGAACGGGCCGTGCACGACTACCTCCGCGAGGCTTTCGTCGAGGCCGGTTGATCGAAGCCGGGCGGGAGCCGGGGTCGGGCGACACGTCCGGCGCCCGGCCCGGCGCTCTCCGTGGGGACGGTGTGCCCCCAAGCACCGTCCCCACGGAGACACCCCTTCACCGGGGCCACTCCAGGCAGGGGCCCTTCGCCCCTTGCCGGCGAAGTGACTTGGGCCGGGGCGAAGAAGAGGGGGCCAAGGCGTCTACTACACTTTGTCGTTGTTGTAGTCAGCCCTGTTCACACCCCTGTTCGCGAGGTCTCCTCGATGCCCAGTACCAGTACAGGTACGCGGCGCCGCAGTGCCGTGCCGCGCCTGTCGGCGGCCATCTCGGCCGCCGTCCTCGCCCTGTCCGGATGCGCCGGGGGGACCGAGATCCAGACCGGTGGAGAGGACGACCGCTTCATCTCCGGTGACGGCAGCGCCACCGTCTTCGAGATGGGCGAACGCGACAGCGCTCCCGACGTCACCGGCACCACCTTCGAGGGCGATGAGCTCTCGCTCAGCGACTACGAGGGACAGATCCTCGTCCTCAACGTGTGGGCCAGTTGGTGTGGCCCCTGTCGTGCCGAACAACCCGTCCTGGACGAAGTGCACGCCGAGTACGGGGACCTCGGCGTGCACTTCCTCGGTGTGAACATCAAGGACAACGAGACCGCCGCGTTGGCCTACACCGACAACAAGGGCGTGGTCTACCCGAGCCTGTACGACCAGCCCGGCGAGATCCCGCAGGCATTTCGGGAGACCGTCCCGCCCCGAGCCATCCCCAGCACCCTGATCCTGGACCCGAACGGCGACATCGCCGCCCGTGTCATCGGCCCCACCACCTATGGGCAACTCACCGAGCTCCTGAACCCGCTGGTGGTCGAGTTCGACTTCGGGGACCCCGAGGAACGCCCGCGCGTTTCGGAGCAGGAAGCCGAGGACGACGCCGAGGGCACCGAATCAGAGGACACCGATGAGGCCGAGGCCACCGACGAGGGCGGCCCGGCCGGAGACGACGAATGATGGACCCGATCGGAACCACGGTCCTGACGGGTTCGCTCCTGCTCGCCGCACCCTTGGCCCTCGCCGCCGGACTGGTCTCCTTCCTCTCGCCGTGCGTGCTACCGCTCGTCCCCGGATACCTGTCCTACGTGACCGGGATGAGCGGCTCCCACGTGCGCGAACGTCAGGAGAACACCGCCGCCGGCACCACCACCATCGCCGACATCGACACCGAGCTCGCCGACCGACGATGGACGATGGTCACCGGCAGCGTCCTGTTCATCGCCGGTTTCAGCCTCGTCTTCGTCGCGGTCGGCGGGTTCATCGGCTGGCTGGGCGACCTGTTCATGGATTACACCGACCCCATCACCCGGATCCTCGGCGGGCTGACCATCGTGCTCGGCCTGGCCTTCATGGGGTTCGTACCGGGGCTGGGCCGGGAGTTGCGCTTCCACCGCCTGCCCCGTGCCGGGCTGGCCGGCGCCCCCATGCTCGGGATCCTTTTCGGGCTGGGTTGGACCCCGTGTATCGGGCCGACTCTGGCAGCCGTCCAGACACTCGCCTTCGTCGAGGGAGGCGCCGGCCGTGGCGTACTCCTGTCCCTCATCTACTGCGTCGGCCTGGGGCTGCCCTTCGTCGTCGCCTCCCTGCTCTATCGACGTGCGCTCGGCGCCTTCGACTGGCTCAAGCGCCACACCCGTACGGTCACGATGGTCGGCGGAGTCATGCTCGTCCTGGTCGGCCTGGCCATGGTGTCCGGGTTGTGGGCCGAGATGACCATCGCCATGCAGGGGTGGGCCGCCAACTTCCAGACGGTGATCTGACTTGAGCACGACCACATCCGAGAATTCGCACGACGAGCCGGAGAGCCCCGCGCCCAAGCCCAAGGGGCTGGGCGCTCTGGGTTGGGCCCGCTGGATCTGGCGCACGCTCACCTCGATGCGTACCGCCCTGATCCTGTTGTTCCTGCTCGCGCTGGGGGCCATCCCCGGTTCGTTCCTGCCCCAGAACGTGGTCAGCGTCGACGAGGTGGCCACCTACTTCCGGGAGAACCCGGAACTGGCCCCTTGGCTGGACCGGTTCTACCTGTTCGACGTGTTCTCCTCGCCCTGGTACGGGGCGATCTACCTGCTGCTCTTCGTGTCGCTGGCGGGATGCGTGATCCCGCGCGCCATCACCCACGCCAAGGCGGTCCGCGCCCGACCGGTGAAAACGCCGCGCAACCTGGGTCGTATGCCGTACGTGGCCCGGTTCGGCACCGACGCGACCCCCGACACCGCCCTGGAACGGGCCCGCGAGGTCCTCAAGGGATACCGGATCGAACGCTACGAAGACTCGGTCTCCGCGGAGACCGGGTACCTGCGCGAGGTCGGTAACGTGTTGTTCCACCTCGCCCTGCTCGGGCTGCTTCTGGCCCTGGCCGCCGGGGCGTTCTTCGGTTATCGAGGAAACCTGCTCCTCGTGGAGGGCGATGGGTTCGCCAACACGCTCCCCTCCTACGACGCCATTTACCCCGGCCACTGGACCGACACCGACGAGTTCGCTCCGTTCACGATCCACATGGAGGACTTCGAGGCCGTCTTCATCGAGGAGGGGAGCCTGCGAGGGCAGGCCGACTCCTACGTGGCCGACCTCCGCTACACGGAGGAACCCGGCGGGGAGGAGAGGACCCACCGACTACAGGTCAACCACCCGCTGAGCGTCGGTGGTGTGCAGGTGTACCTGCTCGGCCACGGTTACGCACCCGAGTTCGAGGTTCGCAACGCCGACGACGAGGTGGTCTTCGACCAGGCGGTCCCGTTCCTGTATCGCGACACCATGAGCTTCACCTCCGACGGGGTCGTCAAGGTGCCCGACACCGGGGGTGAGGAACTCGGCTTCGTGGGGGTCTTCCTGCCCAGCGCGATGGAGGATTCCGAGGGCGAACTGGTCTCCGACTTCCCCGGGGCCCGAAACCCGATGGTGACCCTGGAGGCCTACCGAGGCGACCTGGGCATGGTCGATCCTCAGTCGGTCTATCAGCTCAAGACCCAGGGCATGGAAGGGCTCGGCGAATCACCCGTGATGGCGGTCGGTGACACCTGGGAATTGCCCGAAGAGGCGGGCTCGATCACCTTCACCGGGGTCAAGGAGTACGCCACCTTGCAGACCAACCGGGACGGGGCCCGACTGCCCGCCCTCGCCGCGGCCACCCTGGCCGTGGTGGGACTGCTCGTGACCCTGTTCGTGCGTCCCCGGCGCGTCTGGGTCCGGGCCACCGAAGGTGAGGACGGGCGTACCCGAGTGGAGTTGGCCGGGCTCGGTAAGACCGAGGCCGCCGGCGACAACACCGAGTTCCACGAGCTCACCTCACGCCTGGCCGCACGGCTCCGGAGCGAGCCGGACGACGACCCCAACACCCCACCTGAAAAGTCGACAACACAAGGGAGTGACCGGTGACGTACACACTCGCCGCACCCGTGAACGAGAGCATGGCGTCGGCCAGTGACACGCTCATCATCGCGATGATCGTGACCTACGCCGCCGCGATGTTCCTGTTCGCCATCGAGGCGGCCTATGGCACCCGCACCAAGTTGAAGGCCGGTCGACTCATGCCGGTCGGGGCCGGTTCGGTCGAAGGCGGCGACGGCGACATCGAGGTCAACGTCCGTTCCACCGAGAAAGAGGCCCAGGCCTCCCAGAGCGTGCTCGGCAGGATCGCCCTCGCCGTGACGGCCCTGGGCTTCGTGCTCAACCTCGCCCAGATCGTCACCCGAGGTCTGGCGGCCGGCCGGTGGCCTTGGGGCAACATGTTCGAGTTCGTCGTGGCGATGTGTCTGGTCGCCGTCGGTGCGCTGCTGTACGCCTCCTGGCGTTACCAGGCCCGTTTCCTCGGAGCTTTCGTCCTCGTTCCGGTCCTGCTGCTCCTGGGCGTCGGCGTGCGTTGGCTGTACGTCGACCCGGGGCCGCTCATTCCGGCGTTGCAGTCCTACTGGGTGCCGATCCACGTCACCGCGGTGATCATCGCGGGTGGTGGGTTCATGGTCTCCGGTGTCGCGGGCATCACCTACCTGGTGTCCCACCGAAGTGAAACTCGGCGGGCCAGAGGGGAGACGGTCACCGGTATCGCCGGTCGGCTGCCCAGTCCGGAGATCCTGGACCGCATCTCCCACCGGTTCATCCTCTTCGCCTTCCCGCTGTGGACCTTCGGCGTCATCGCCGGATCGATCTGGGCCGACGAGGCCTGGGGCCGTTTCTGGGGCTGGGACCCCAAGGAGGTCTGGTCGTTCATCTCCTGGGTGATCTACGCGGCCTACCTGCACGCGCGGGCCACCGGTGGATGGCGCGGCCCCAAGGCCACCTGGATCAACGTGCTCGGCTTCCTCACCGTCATGTTCAACCTCTTTGCCGTGAACTACCTGTTCAGCGGTCTGCACTCCTACGCCTAGCCGTGCTCGTCCTGGTCCCTTGCTCGGCTTCGGACCGTGTTCGGTCGCCACGAGGAAGGGCAGGAACCTTCGGCGCCTCCAGAACCCTGTCGGCGCTCGAACGTAACCCCCTCGGCTGAGGCGGACCGTGGGTCAGGCGTTGCGGGGCGGGGCGGTCGATTCCCTTGTGACCAAGGAGGTCTCCAAGGTCACGGTCCCGGTGGAGCCACGTGCGTCCACCGATCGAAGAAGCAGGTCGACCGCCCCCCGCCCGGCCTCGGTCACCGGCATTCCGACCGTGGTTAGGGCGGGACTGGAGTAACGGGCCACGTGGCTGTCGTCCACACCGACCACACTGAGGTCCCGTGGAACGCGCAAGCCGAGCTCGGTCACCCTCTGGACCAGCCCGAAGGCCACCAGGTCGTTGTGGGCCAAGACCGCAGTGGCCCCGCTGGACACGACCTCCTCCGCGACGGCGCGCCCGCCCTCCTCGGTGGGTGGGTTGGGGCCGACACGTTGGACCAGGACTCCGTGCGCGTTCGCGATCCCCTCGGCGGCGCGTTCGATCTCTCCGCTGGTCCAGGAGCGCCCGGGACCGCTCGCCACGATGATCTCCCGGTGCCCGAGCCCCAGAAGGTGCTCCATGGCCTGACGGGCACCCGCACCGACGTCCATCAGCACGGCGGACACACCACGGAGTCGACGATTGACCACGACCAGTGGGATCTCTTCGGCGAGTTCGGTGATGACGCGGTTGGTCAGACGCGGGGCGACCAGCACGGCGCCGTCCACCTGTTTGGCCATGGAACGGATCAGTTCCTCCTCGACTCGGGCCTGTTCGTCGGTGTCGGCGATGAAGACGTGGTAGTCGCGCTCGCGGGCCTGGGCCTGGGCGGCCTTGAGGAGCGGAGGGAAGAAGGGGTTGGCTATGTCCGCGACGATCAGACCGAGGTTTCCGGTTCTGCGGGTGGACAGGGCCCGGGCCGCGCGGTTCGGCCGGTAACCGAGCTCCTCCGCCGTGGCCAGGACCCTCGCCCGAGTATCGGAGTTGACCAGGTGCGCCGCGGAGAAGGCCCGCGAGACCGTGGAAACGTGGACTCCGCTCACCCGTGCGACGTCTTTGATGGTGACGGCCACCCGTGGACTCCGTTCCGTTGATGGATCTATGAGGCGACAAGCGTTTGTTGGGGAGTGAGGGTTTCCTTTGGTGTCGCTTTTGTCATCCTCACCCATCCAAGGGCCGCTTTTCCAGCATTTTCCGGCAACGACTTGATGCTGGGAGGGTCGATGTACGAAGTGGAATCGGGGACGTTCGCGCAAACGTTTGTATATGGGGGTTTCACGGTCCACACCCCCGAGGAGCGGCGCCCATGTGCGGGTTCACTCCGTTTCGGTCCCTGGCCCCGGCGGTCCCGTCGACCGCCACCACGGTCGGTGTCGGCTTGCCGTGACGGTGGTCCGGTCGAACGAAGCGGTGGGGCCGTACCCGCGTCGGGTACGGCCCCACCGTTGGTCGGCGAGTCCCTGGAACGGTTACTCGTCCGGGTCGATCCTACGGTCGAGTCGGCGGAGGAACTCGGGATCGTCGTCCGGTCCGAGCGGGTGCGGACTATCCGAGGGTTGGGCGAAGTCTGACGGGTCAAGGTCGTCCACGGACGCGGCTTGGACCGGTGAGGAGGCCTCACCTTGAACGAGGGCCGACCGGCGAGGTCGGCCCAGGAAGAGCCAGAGGATCGACCCCACGGGCATGAACAGCGCGATGACGACCAGCCACAGGACCTTGGGCAGATTCCGTGCCTCTTGAGCAGGGGTGGTAAGCGCGTCGAAGAACGCGTACACCCATAGAATGATCGATACGAGCGTGATCAGGCCACCGAGCCACACCATGCTTCCAGCCTATCTTGCCGTCTGATCCTCATGACCGGGACTCGAACCGGTGACGTGGAAGACACCCCGGCGGAGCGTGGTGCCCGGGCCATCGAGGACGTGTCGTGTCCGCCTCAGGGGGTGGTCTCGCTGGGCTCCCCGAGCAGGAGGGCGCGCACCTCGGACTCCCGGAATCGGCGGTGTCCGCCAGGAGTGCGGATACTGCTGATCCGCCCGGAGGCGGCCCAGCGGGTGACGGTCTTGGGATCAACCCGGAAGAGTGAGGCCACTTCCCCGGGGGTCAACAGGCGTTCGCTTGCTCGTTCCACCTTCACATTCCCCCAATCAAGCCCGCCTGGTGTTCGGGGGCGGCGGGCGTTTGGTCCCCTAGTGTGCACGAGTTGGTCCGTTTCCTCCCTAGTTTTCGGAGAAATTGTGGTGATCGGGGGATGAGTGGGGGATATGTGATCGGAACGTGATGTTCAGGCCCCCCTGTCGGATTCGAAACATCCCATGAACACTCGTATCCAAGGTCATCGGCGCCCCTCCGGACCGCGCCGAGGTACACCCCGACCTGGTGCACTGAGCCCGAAACACGCCCTTAACCTGGAGGTGGGAGCTGCCTGATCTGAGACGCCACCCTTCGACCACGCTCGTCCGACTCGGCCGTGCGCGCACATGATCGTGCGCGAGTGGGTGTGCTGCCCAATCTAGTGCAGGTAATCATCTGTTGTGAGGCTTTTTGATGCGTAGCTGGTTGACCTATACCGCAGCCCGTCTGGCGTTGTTCGCGGCTGCTTTCGGTGTCGTCTACCTGTTCGGTGCGAGGTCTTGGATCGCGTTGGTTCTGGCCTGGGTGATCAGTGGGCTCGCCTCCTACGTCCTGCTCTCCAAGTGGCGCGACCAGATGTCGACCTCCGTCACGGAGTGGTCGGACAACCGTAAGGACAAGGCGGTGGGTGAGCGCCTGGTCCACGGTGCCGCCCGAGAGGACGAGATCCAGGACGAGCTCCTGCGTGCCCAACGGGAGCGGGACGAGGGTGCCCAGGAGAACGAGGTCGAGAACGCCGAGGACGGGGCCAAGGCCGACAAGCCCGCCAAGTAGCCTCTCCGGACCGCGCCTTTAGGACAGGGGGAACATCCCGAGGCGAGCGTGGTAGGCGTCCGCCAGACGTTCGGTGTCACTGCCCACGTACAGGCCGTCGGAGGTCGCGTGCAGGGCCTCCACGCCGTGGCCACGCGCACGGCCCGGGTTCCATTCCAGGGCCCGGCCGGTCGTCGGATGCACGGCCGCGATCCCCTCACGGGCGACCGAGCCCGGACCCGGGTTCAGGGCGCCCCCCTCGTTGTCCATCCAGCGCTGGTGCCCGCCCACGTAGACGGCGTCGGTGGTGACCTCGACCGAGTACAGGGAGTCGCCACCGGTCAGGTTGGTCCAAGTGGGCTCGGAGTCCGGGGTATCGGTGTTCTCGAACCGGGCCGTGGACTTGCACAGGCCGGGCTTGACCTGTGGGCCGCCCGCGGTCACCACCGCGAAGTAGGAGCCGTCGGGGGAGAAGGACATCTGCCGCATGTAGGTGTGCATCGCCGAGTAGTCGCAGGGCTCCTCGTAAGCCGATGTGGACCAGGGGGCGAGGCTTCCGGTCGAGGTATCGACCATGGCGATCTGGTAGCGATCCTGGCCGTCCACCTTGGTGAAGGTCCCGTTGATGACCAGCCGCGACCCGTCAGGACTCAGCGCCAGTTCGTGCACGCGCAGATTGCCGCGCCGCTGTTCGGCGATGGTCGGGGCGAAGTCGGGATCGACCGTTCCGGTGACGGCGTCGATACGGGCCAGCCCGGTACGCCGTTCCCCGTTGACGCCTGGGAAGTTCCCACCCAGGTAGACGTCGGTGCCGTCGGAGGCCAGTCGGTACACGCCCCCGTTGTCCACCGAGGCATCGAACCCGTGCACGGTGCGGCCGGTGGCGACGTCGATTCGGGCCACGCCTCGCCGGTCCTGACCGTCGAGGCGGCGGAAGTGCCCGCCGATGATCACCGACCCATCGGGTCCTTGGGCCAGTGAGGTCACGGTCCCGTCCACCGAGGGCCTGAAGCGGCTCAGGATCTCGCCGGTGCCATGTCGGAACGCGAACAGGTTGCGTCGGTGGTGGGTGCGACCACCGTCGGAGTCGGAGACCCGCTCGAACTCGCCGGCGACGACGACGGTGTCACCGATGCGCAGGATGTCCTTGACCGAACCGTCCAATACGTGCGGTGTCCACTGGACGGGCTGTTCGCCGACCACCCCTCGGTGGGGCGCGGCGGCCACGGGGGCGGAGGTCGCGATGGACAGGGGGAGAACGAGCAGGGAACCCATGGCCAGAGCGGCGAGGGAACGGGCCGGTTTCATGGGGCTCTCCTCGGAGTGCGCGGTGGGTGGATACCGCCTATTATTGCATAGGGTCACAGAATAACTACTCTATGAATTCATGCTTCGGGTCGTAGGTGCCGCGTTCGGGTGGTCGCCTGCCCTGCTCTTTGAGACGGCTGATCAGCGCGGCTCTCGTCGTGGGTTCCGGGCCAAGAGGGTCTCGGCGCCCGAGCCGCTCGCGTGGGTGGTGCCGCGCGCCCTGTGGGGCGCTCCTGGTTCGGGGAGGCCCCGGTCTGAGGGCGGACCGGTCCCGGTCGCCGGTGGCGCCCCCTTAGGCTGTTGCCATGACCCGCGCGAAGCTCGACAAGAAACCCCAGGACGTCGCCGCGATGTTCGACGGCATCGCACAGAACTACGACCTCGTCAACGACGTCATCTCGCTCGGCCAGGACCGTGTCTGGCGCCGGGCCGTGGTCGACGCGGTGGACGCCCACAGTGGTGAGCTGGTCCTGGACCTGGCCGCGGGCACCGGCACCTCTTCGGAGTCCTTCATCAAGAAGGGCGCCCGCGTCATCGCCTGCGACTTCTCCCTCGGCATGCTCCGCAAGGGCGCCGAGCGTCGTGGTGGTGCCTCGCGTGGCGGGGTGACCTTCGTGGCCGGTGACGCTCTGTCCCTGCCGTTCGCCGATCAGACCTTCGACGCGGTGACCATCTCCTTCGGTCTGCGCAACGTCGCCGACGTGGACCAGGCCCTGCGGGAGCTGCTGCGGGTGACCAAGGTCGGCGGCCGATTGGTGATCTGCGAGTTCAGCCACATCCCGGTGGAGTTCGTCGACAAGCTCTACTCGACGTACCTGATGGCGGCCTTGCCGAAGATCGCCGGTGCCTTCTCCGGCCGCTCCGAGGCCTATGACTACCTTTCGGAGTCGATCATGGCCTGGCCGGACCAGGCCGAGCTGTCCGGCTACCTCCAAGGCGCGGGCTGGTCACGGGTGGCGTGGCGGAACCTGACCTTCGGCACGGTGGCTCTACACCGAGGTTTCCGGGAAAAGTAAAATCCGGCATACCGCCCACTCGTCTTAAAACTTCTCTTCAGGTCGTAATTCGCCCATAACCCCAAGGAGCCATCGTTCCTTGGGGTTTTTGATGTTACTGCTGAGTCACTTGTGCTGACTTATCCGCCGGGAGCTGCGCTTTTGTCACTGAGTGACAGCTTTGGCATGCTCTCGTTGGTTATGGGGCCCATATCCGATTCGTTGAAGAACGGACCCCGGGTGTCGCCTCTTGGCTCTTGGGGGGCTAGACTTCGGAAAAGAGGCTTGTGAAGTGCTTCACAAGCGCACGAGTTGTAGGCCACAAGGCACTATGACGGATAAGTCGGAAGTCCCGAACCGACCCATACCACCCCCGTGAGCGGGTCGAACCCGCACAGGCCCGCCACGGTAGGACCGCGCGAGTAGTCGAGGACCCACCCGTGAGTGAGACAGCCACCTCCGCTCCCAGAGGCCGGGAGCGGATCGAACACGACGCCGACGTCATCGTCGTCGGTGCCGGCCCCGCAGGTGCCACCACCGCTTACTACCTGGCACAGGCCGGCCTGGACGTCCTGCTCTTGGAGAAGACCTCCTTCCCTCGGGAGAAGGTCTGCGGTGACGGTTTGACCCCCAGGGCGGTCAAACAGCTCACCTCGATGGGCATCACCTTCGAGGACGAGGGCTGGATCAAGAACCACGGATTGCGCATCGTCGGCGCCGGTGTCCGGCTCGAACTTCCCTGGCCCGACCTGGCCGCCTACCCGAATTACGGACTGGTGCGCACCCGCTACGACTTCGACCAGATCCTGGCCGAACGGGCCGTGAGCGCCGGCGCCAAGCTCTTGGAACGCACCAGTGTCACCGGCCCCCTCATGGACGAGCGCAGTAACCGCATCGTCGGGGTCCACGCCAAGAACGCCGACCGCGAACCCGTGACCTTCCGGGCACCGCTGGTCGTGGCCGCCGACGGCAACTCCTCCCGGCTCTCCGTCGCCATGGGTATTCGTAAGCGCGACGACCGCCCCATGGGCGTGGCCGTACGCACCTACTTCGAGAGCCCCAGGCACAAGGACGACTACCTGGAGTCCTGGCTGGAACTGTGGGACCGCAGCGGTGACAAGGACGTCCTCCTTCCCGGCTATGGCTGGGTCTTCGGCGTGGGCGACGGCACCAGCAACGTCGGTCTGGGCGTCCTCAACTCCACCAGCTCCTTCCAGGACGTGGACTACCGCAAGCTGCTGCGTCGCTGGACCGACTCCATGCCCGAGGAATGGGGCTTCACCGAGGAGAACCAGAAGGGGACCATCCGTGGCGCCGCACTGCCCATGGGTTTCAACCGGGTCCCGCACTACTCGCGTGGCCTGATGTTGGTCGGCGACTCCGGCGGCATGGTCAACCCGTTCAACGGCGAGGGCATCGCCTACGCGATGGAGGCCGGGCAGGTCGCCGCGGACGTGATCGTGCAGGCGCACGGTCGTACCACCCAGCAGACCAGGGAACGAGTCCTGCTGCGTTACCCGGAGATCCTCGCCGACACCTACGGCGGTTACTACACCCTGGGTCGTTACTTCGTGAAGGTCATCGGTCAGCCCGAGTTCATGAAGTACGCGACCAAGTACGGGCTGCGCCAGCGCACCCTCATGAAGTTCGTGCTGAAGATGCTCGCCAATCTCACCGAACCGAACAAGGGCGACGCGATGGATCGGGTCATCAACGGCCTGACCAAGATCGCGCCCGCGGCCTGAAGGAACACCTCATAACGAGGAGGACCCGACCGGAGAAAACGGGAGGGTTCCTCCGAATCGAAAAACCCTCCGTTACTTCGGAGGGGATTTCGGTGGTAGCACAAGGAATTCGGGACAAGCACGTGAAAGCGTTCACAAAACTGCCGGGCACAGGGCCCGGCAGACCGTACGGCGGAGGAGGGTGAGCCGTGGAGCTGTACACACCGGTACTCGTGCTCGGCGGAATCGGCGCCGCCTTCGTGGTGGTGTCGATGGTCGTCGGCGCGATCATCGGCCCCAAGCGTTACAACCGGGCCAAGATGCAGGCCTACGAGTGCGGCATCGAGCCCACTCCACAGCCCGCGGGTGGCGGCCGTTTCACCATCAAGTACTACATGACGGCGATGATGTTCATCGTCTTCGACATCGAGATCATCTTCCTCATCCCCTGGGCGATCCACTTCGACGCCCTCGGCTGGTTCGGTCTGATCGCGATCGTCCTCTTCCTGGTGAACGTCTCCATCGCCTACGCCTACGAGTGGCGCCGGGGAGGCCTCGAATGGGACTGACCCGTGCCCTGGCCTCGGCCCCCCACCCCCAGGCCCCACAGACCCAGCAGTCCAGCCCGGAGGAGGTCCGAAGCTGATGGGACTCGAAGAGAAACTTCCCGCGGGGATCGCGCTCACCACGGTCGAACAGGTCGTCGGTCTGGCGCGTAAGAGCTCCATGTGGCCCGCCACGTTCGGGCTGGCCTGCTGCGCCATCGAGATGATGTCGGTCGGTGGTCCCCACTACGACCTCGCCCGCTTCGGCATGGAGAAGTTCGGCGCCACCCCGCGTCAGGCCGACCTGATGGTGGTCGCCGGACGGGTCAGCCAGAAGATGGCACCGGTACTGCGCCAGATCTACGACCAGATGCCCGAACCCAAGTGGGTCATCGCCATGGGCGTCTGCGCCTCCAGCGGCGGCATGTTCAACAACTACGCGATCGTCCAGGGCGTGGACCACATCGTCCCCGTCGACATCTACCTGCCGGGTTGCCCGCCCAGGCCGGAGATGTTCCTGGACGCCGTACTCAAGCTCCACGACAAGGTGCAGAACACCAAGCTCGGCGCCCACCGGGAGCAGGAGATCGCCGAGACCGAGGAGCGGATGCTCCGGCGTTCGCTGCCCCTGGTGACCAAGGACTGATCATGAGCAACGAATACGAGCGCGACCGCGACGAGGCGGCGGAGAACCTGCCGGACCAGCGCGGCCGTGAGCGGCTGGCCGCACCGATCAAGCGCACCGGCATGTTCGGTACGTCGACCAGCGGCGACACCTCCGGTTTCGGTGGTCTGCAGGTGAGGGGGAGCGCTCCCGCGCACAGCAGGCGCCCCTTCACCGATCCCGACGACCCTCGTACCGCCGACTTCGACCGCGTCGCCGACGACCTGGAGGCGGCGCTGACCGCCCTGGACCGGGTGGACCTCGTCGAACGCGTCGAGGTGGCCCACGGGGAGATCACCTTTCACGTGCGCCGCGAAGGACTCGTCGAACTGGCCCGAGTGCTGCGCGACGATCCGGCCCTGCGCTATGAGCTGTGCACGGGTGTGGCCGGGGTGCACTACCCGCAGGAGGTCGGCCGCGAACTGCACGCGGTCTACCACTTCCGATCGATCACCCACAACAGTGAGATCCGGGTCGAGACCACCTGCCCCGACGCCGACCCGCACGTGCCGTCGATCGTCGCGGTCTACCCGACCAACGACTGGCACGAGCGTGAGGCCTGGGACTTCTTCGGAATCGTCTTCGACGGCCACCCGGGGCTGACCCGCATCCAGATGCCCGACGACTGGCACGGTCACCCTCAGCGCAAGGACTACCCACTGGGCGGTATCCCGGTCGAGTACCGGGGCGCCACCATCCCCCCACCGGACGAACGGCGGGACTACAAGTGAACCGCCCGGACACCACACCGGCCATTCGAAGGGCACTCCAGAAGGGAGGCACGGCATGACCGTCACCGAGGACTACATCGACGCCTCCGGTGGGGACTGGGACGAGGTCGTCGAGAAGGCCCAGGGCAGCAGCGCCGAACGCCTCGTCGTCAACATGGGACCGCAGCACCCGTCCACGCACGGAGTGCTCCGGCTGATCCTCACCCTGGACGGCGAGACCTGCACCGAGGCCCGCGTGGGCATCGGATACCTGCACACCGGTATCGAGAAGAACATGGAGTACCGGACGTGGACGCAGGGCACCACGTTCGTGACCCGCATGGACTACCTGACGCCGCTCTTCAACGAGACGGCGTACTGCCTGGCGGTCGAGAAACTGCTCGACATCACCGACCGGGTGCCCGAACGCGCCAACGTCATCCGCGTCATGCTCATGGAGCTCAACCGGATGGCCTCGCACTTCGTGGCCATGGCGACGTTCGGCATGGAGTTGGGCGCCACCACGGTGATGACCAACGGCTTCCGTGAGCGAGAGATGATCCTGGACATCTTCGAGCTCGTCACCGGTTTGCGGATGAACCACGCCTACATCCGTCCCGGCGGGGTGGCCCAAGACCTGCCGCCCGGCACGGTCGGCAAGGTCCGGGAGCTGCTCAAGGAGATGCCCGAGCGCATCCAGATCATGCGCAAGCTCTTGGACGAGAACCCGCTCTACCTGGCCCGCACCAAGGACGTCGCCTACCTCAACCTGCCCGGTTGCATGGCGCTCGGGGTCACCGGTCCGCTGGTGCGCGCCTCCGGTCTGGCCTGGGACCTGCGCAAGGCCAAGCCCTACTGCGGATACGAGAACTACGAGTTCGACGTGCCGGTCTCCGATGGCGGCGACGTGTACGCCCGTTACCGGGTGCGCATCGCCGAGATGGAGGAGAGCCTCAAGATCATCGAGCAGTGCCTGGACAAGCTGGAACCGGGCCCGGTGATGATCGAGGACGCCAAGATCGGCTGGCCCGCCAAGCTGGCCCTGGGCCCGGACGGTCTGGGCAACTCCCCGGACCACATCGCGCACATCATGAGCGGTTCGATGGAGGCGCTGATCCACCACTTCAAGCTGGTCACCGAGGGCTTCCGGGTCCCGGCGGGCCAGGCGTACGCCGCCGTGGAGAGCGCCAAGGGCGAACTCGGCTGCTACGCCGTCAGCGATGGGGGCACCCGTCCCCACCGCGTCCACTTCCGCGATCCGTCCTTCACCCACCTCCAAGCCGTCGCCGCCATGTGCGAGGGCGGAACGGTGGCCGACGTCATCGCGGCCGTGGCCAGTATCGACCCGGTGATGGGAGGCGTGGACCGGTGAGCGAGAACCACGACAACGGCACCGCCGAGACCGAACGGACCACCTCGGTCTTCACCGACGAGGTGGTGGCCCGTCTGGCGCAGGACGCCAAGGAGATCATCGGCCGTTACCCGAAGCCGCGATCGGCGTTGCTGCCGTTGCTGCACCTGGTACAGGCCGAGGAAGGGTACGTCAGCGCGGCCGGCATGGAATTCTGCGCCGACCAGCTGGACATCACCCTGGCCGAGGTCAAGGCGGTCGCCACGTTCTACACCATGTACCGGCGCGGTCCGGGCGGCGACTACCAGGTGGGCGTGTGCACCAACACCCTGTGCGCGGTGATGGGCGGCGACGAGATCTTCGCTTCCCTCAAGGAGCACCTGGACCTGGCCAACGGGGAGACCACCCAGGACGGCAAGGTCACGCTGGAGCACGTCGAGTGCAACGCGGCCTGCGACTTCGCGCCCGTGGTGATGGTCAACTGGGAGTTCTTCGACAACCAGACGCCCGCTTCCGCCAAGCAGATGGTGGACGACCTGCGGCTGGGCAAGGACGTGGCGCCCACCCGTGGGGCCTCCAGCCTGTGCACGTGGAAGCAGGCATCGCGTGTGCTCGCCGGCTTCGACGACGGTCGCGCCGGAGAGGGCGTCCAGGCGACCGGCCCATCGCTGGCCGGGCTCAAGCTCGCCCGAGAGCGTGGCTGGCGGGCTCCGGACCCCGCGAACCTCCCATCTTCCGACGAGCAGGGTGAGGAGGGCGCCAAGTGACCACCCTGACCCCGATCCTGTCCAAGAACTGGGACCGTCCCGACTCCTTCACGATCGACGGTTACCAGGCCACCGGTGGCTACGACGCGCTGCGCAAGGCGTTGACCATGGAGCCCGACGGCATCGTCGACATGGTCAAGGAAGCCGGGTTGCGCGGTCGCGGTGGCGCGGGCTTCCCGACCGGGATGAAGTGGGGCTTTTTGCCCAAGGACAATCCCAATCCGCGTTACCTCGTCGTCAACGCGGACGAGTCCGAGCCGGGCACCTGCAAGGACATCCCGCTCATGCTCGCCAACCCGCACGTGTTGCTGGAGGGCGTGTCGATCGCCTCCTACGCGATCAAGTCCAACCAGGCGTTCATCTACGTACGTGGCGAGGTCCTGCACGTCATCCGCCGGCTTCGTCAGGCGGTGGCCGACGCCTATGAGGCCGGCTTGCTGGGCAAGGACATCCTCGGCAGTGGCTTCGACCTCGACGTGGTCGTCCACGCCGGGGCCGGCGCCTACATCTGTGGTGAGGAGACCGCCCTCCTGGACTCCCTGGAGGGTTACCGGGGCCAGCCCCGGCTCAAGCCGCCGTTCCCCGCCGTGGCCGGGCTCTACGCCTCGCCCACCGTGGTGAACAACGTCGAATCCATCGCCAGCGTCCCCGGGATCGTCGCCAACGGTGCCGAGTGGTTCACCGCCATGGGCACCGAGAAGTCCGCCGGGTTCGGTTTCTTCTCCCTGTCCGGGCACGTCACCAACCCCGGTCAGTACGAGGCGCCGCTCGGCATCACGCTGCGCGAACTCCTCGACATGGCGGGCGGCATCCGCGCCGGACACGAACTCAAGTTCTGGACCCCGGGCGGTTCCTCCACGCCGATCTTCACCGCGGAACACCTGGACACGCCGCTCGACTTCGAGTCGGTGGGCGCCGCCGGGTCCATGCTCGGCACCCGTGCCCTCCAGATCTTCGACGAGACCACCTGCGTGGTGCGTGCCGTCGGCCGCTGGATCGCCTTCTACGCCCACGAGTCCTGCGGCAAGTGCACACCCTGTCGCGAGGGCAACTACTGGATGGTCCAGGTCCTGGACCGTCTGGAGCGCGGTGAGGGCACCGAGGCCGACATCGACAAGCTCCTGGACATCTGCGACAACCTGCTCGGCCGCTCCTTCTGCGCCCTGGGCGACGGTGCCACCAGCCCCGTCATGTCGTCGATCAAGTACTTCCGCCAGGAGTACGTCGACCACTTCGAGAAGGGCGGCTGTCCCTTCGACCACTCCAGGTCCACCCTCTGGGCGGACCGCCCGAACACCACCGAAGGGGGAGGGAACAAGTGACCGTCACCTCCAACACCTCCGGCGGGTCCTCGCCGGCTCCGCCCCCGGAGGACCTGGTCACCGTCACCATCGACGGCTTCCGGGTCCAGGTGCCCAAGGGCACCCTGCTGATCCGTGCCGCCGAGCTGCTCGGCATCCAGATCCCCAGGTTCTGTGACCACCCGTTGCTCGACCCGGTCGGCGCCTGCCGCCAGTGCCTGGTCGAGATCCCCGACATGGGCAACGGTCGTGGGATGCCCAAGCCACAGGCGTCCTGCACCATCACCGTGATGGAGGGCATGGTGGTCAACACCCACCTGACCTCCCCGGTGGCGGAGAAGGCCCAGCGCGGGATCATGGAATTCCTGCTCATCAACCACCCGCTGGACTGCCCGGTCTGCGACAAGGGCGGCGAGTGCCCCCTACAGAACCAGGCCATGTCCAACGGCCAGGGCGAATCCGAGTTCATCGACGTCAAGCGCACCTTCCCCAAGCCCGTCGCACTCTCCAGCCAGGTGTTGCTGGACCGGGAACGCTGCATCCAGTGCGCTCGATGCACCCGGTTCGCCGCGCAAGTGGCCGGTGACCCGCTCATCGAACTCATGGAGCGCGGAGCCCAGGAACAGGTCGGTATCGCCGAAGGGGAGGCGTTCGACTCCTACTTCTCCGGCAACACGGTGCAGATCTGCCCGGTCGGCGCGCTCACCGGTTCCGCCTACCGGTTCCGGTCGCGCCCCTTCGACCTGGTCTCCACCCCCAGCGTCTGCGAACACTGCGCCAGTGGTTGCGCCCAGCGCACCGACCACCGGCGCGGTAAGGTCACCCGCCGGTTGGCCGGCGACGACCCGCAGGTGAACGAGGAGTGGAACTGCGACAAGGGGCGGTGGGCGTTCACCTACGCCACCCAGAGCGATCGGCTCAGCCGCCCCTTGGTCCGTGACGAGGACTCCCGGGCCCTGGAGTTCGCCTCCTGGCCCGAGGCCCTGAACATGGCGGCCAAGGGCCTGGCCGCCGCCCGTGGCAACGTGGGCGTTCTGGTCGGAGGGCGGCTGACCTACGAGGACGCCTACGCCTACGCCAAGTTCGCGCGGGTGGCCTTGGACACCAACGACGTGGACGCCCGAGCCCGCGAACACTCAGCCGAAGAGGCCGCCTTCCTCGCCGCGCACGTGGCGGGCAGGCCGGTGGACGTGGACTACACGGCCCTGGAGAAGGCCTCCGCGGTCCTGCTCGCCGGGTTCGACCCCGAGGACGAGTCGCCGCTGGTCTTCCTGCGCCTGCGCAAGGGCATGCGCAAGCGTGACCTGAAGGTCTACTCCCTGGCCTCGCACTCCACCCTCGGCCTGACCAAGACCAAGGGAACACTCGTGCCGACCGTTCCGGGCGACGAGGGACGCACCCTCAACTCCCTGGACGTGGAGCACCCCGAGGTCGTCGAGGCCATCGGTCAGGAAGGCGCGGTCATCCTGGTGGGTGAGCGGCTCGCGGCCGTTCCCGGCGCCCTGACCGCGGCCGTCGCACTGGCCGAACGAACCGGCGCGCGCCTGGCGTGGATTCCGCGTCGGGCCGGCGAGCGCGGTGCCATCGACGCCGGAGCCCTGCCGAACCTGCTGCCCGGTGGTCGTTCCGTCGTGGACGCCTCGGCCCGGGCCGAAGTCGCCCGAGCCTGGAACGTGGGCGCGCTCCCCAGCACCCCTGGCCGGGACACCGACGCGATCCTCGCGGCGGCCGCGGCCGGAGAACTGGACGCCCTGGTCATCGCCGGGGTCGAACTGGACGACCTGCCCGACCCCGAGGCGGCCCGTGCCGCCCTGGCCAAGGTGCCGTTCATCGTCAGCCTGGAACTGCGCGCCAGTGACGTCACCGACCGCGCCGACGTGGTGTTCCCGGTGGCCGCCGTCGCCGAGAAGTCCGGCACCTTCGTCGATTGGGAGGGTCGCCACCGGCCCTTCGGCGACGCGCTCAAGGTGCCCGGGGCCCTCTCGGACCTTCGGGTCCTGGCCGCGATCGCCGACGAGATGGACGTCCACCTCGGTCTGCCCGACTCCGCCAGTGCCTACAACGAACTGATGGAGCTGGGCACCTGGGCGGGTGACCGTCCCGTCGGACCCTCCGCCCGACCCGTGGCCCTGCCCGAACCCGGACCCGGTCGGGCACTGCTGTCCACCTGGAAGCAGCTGCTCGGTACCGGACGCATGGAGGACGGCGAACCCTTCCTGGCCGGCACCGCCCGTAGGGCCCGTGCCTACCTGTCCAAGACCACGGCCGAAGAGGTCGGTGTCCCCGATGGCGGCTCGCTACGGGTCACCGGCCCTCGCGGCTCGGTGACCGTGCCCGCGGTCGTCACCGACATCGCCGATCGGGTCGTCTGGCTCCCGGCCAACGCCCACGGTTGCGACATCCGCCGTGACCTGGGCGCCGGCGCCGGGCAGACGGTCGAACTGGCCGCGCCCACCACCAACGGGAGGCAGCAGTGACCCCCGCCGCTCTCGATCCGCGCGTGGCAGAACTGGCCGCGGAGAGCACCCTGAACGCCTTCGGGAACGACCCGTGGTGGATCACCACCATCAAGGCGTTGGGAATCTTCGTGTTCCTGATGGTCTGCGTGCTGATGATGATCATGGCCGACCGCAAGGTCATGGGCCGTATGCAGCAAAGGCACGGACCCAACCGGATGGGCCCCTTCGGCCTCCTGCAATCCCTGTTCGACGGGATCAAGCTCTCCCTCAAGGAGGACCTGATCCCACGCGGGGTGGACCGGTTCGTCTACATCGCCGCCCCGATGATCGCCGCCATTCCGGCCTTCCTGGCCTTTTCGGTGATCCCGATCGGGCCCGAGGTGAACATGTTCGGGGTCATCACCCCGCTTCAGCTCACCGACCTGCCCATCGCCGCCCTGCTGGTGCTGGCCACCGCGGCACTGGGCGTGTACGGGTTCGTCCTGGGCGGCTGGGCCTCCCAGTCCCCGTACGCCCTGCTCGGCGGCCTGCGCGCCTCCGCGCAGGTGATCAGCTACGAGATCGCGATGGGCCTGTCCTTCGTCGCGGTCTTCATCATGGCGGGCACCCTCACCACCTCCGGCATCGTCGCCGCCCAGGAGAACCTGTGGTTCGCGGTGCTGCTCCTGCCCTCCTTCCTCATCTACATCGTCACGATGATCGGTGAGACCAACCGACTCCCGTTCGACCTGGCGGAGGGCGAGGGCGAGATCGTCGGTGGCTTCATGACCGAGTACGGGTCCATGAAGTTCACGATGTTCTTCCTCGCGGAGTACGTGAACATGTGCACCGTCGCCGCGGTGTCCGTGACGCTCTTCCTGGGCGGCTGGTACGCCCCACCCGGCGTCACCACGATCTTCGCCGGTGCCAACGAGGGTTGGTGGCCGGCCCTGTGGTGGCTGCTCAAGTTCGTCGCCGTGATGTTCCTGTTCATCTGGGCGCGCGGCAGTCTTCCGCGTGTGCGCTACGACCAACTGATGAAGCTCGGCTGGAAGGTGCTCATCCCGATCCAGCTCGTGTGGATCACCGGTGTGGCCGTCGTACGCATGCTCGTCCTGGACGGTGCCTCTCCGATCCTCATCGGGGCGGTCGTCGCGGCCTTCACCGTGGCGACCCTCGCCGCCTTCGCCGCCTGGCTGCGCTTCGTACGCCGCGAACGCGCCGAGGAGGCACGAGCGCGTGCGGCGAACGCGCGCCGCGCACACGAGGAACCCTCCTTCGGCGGGTTCCCGGTGCCCCCGAGCACCGCCGCCCACTACGGCAGCAGCGTGCTCGCCGAACCGCCGCGGACGGCTCAGGCCGGCACCGCCGAACGCAACGACAAGAAGGGGGAGGTTACCGGTGCTTGAGTGGCTCAACCCCGTCAAGGGATTCGGTGTCACCTTCCACACGATGTTCAAGAAGGTGCCCACCGTCGAGTACCCGGAGGTCAAGCGCCCCACGGCGCCGCGCTTCCACGGACGGCACCAACTGAACCGGTGGGCCGACGGCCTGGAGAAGTGCATCGGGTGCGAACTGTGCGCCTGGGCCTGCCCGGCCGACGCCATCTACGTGGAGGCCGGCGACAACAACGACGACGCCCGATACTCACCGGGCGAACGCTACGGGCGCATCTACCAGATCAACTACCTGCGCTGCATTCTCTGCGGTCTGTGCGTGGAAGCCTGTCCCACTCGGGCGCTCACCATGACCAACGAGTACGAACTCGCCGACGACAGCCGGCAGAGCCTCATCTGGACCAAGGAGCAACTCCTGGCACCCCTCACCGAGGGCATGGAGGAGCCCCCGCACCCGATGCGGCTCGGCGATGACGAGCAGGACTACTACGCCACCGGGCGTGGTCAGCACGGGACGCAGGACCGTCCGGAGAACGCGGAGGCCACGCGATGACCCCGCTCGACACGACATCCCCCGTTCTGCACTCGGCCGCTTCGGGGCCGATCGGCTCGGGCGAGGCCGGCCTGTTCTGGGTGCTGGGCACCATCGTGGTGCTCGGCGCCCTGGGCGTGGTCTTCTCCCGCAAGGCCGTCCACTCGGCCATGTCGATGGCGCTGAGCATGGTCGGCCTGGCCATCTTCTACGGTGTCAACGAGGCTCCGTTCCTGATGGTGGTCCAGATCGTCGTCTACACCGGCGCCGTGCTCATGCTGTTCCTGTTCGTGCTGATGCTCGTGGGCGTCAGCTCCGCGGACTCCCTCGTGGAGACCCTGCGCGGACAGCGGCTGATGACGGCGATCGTCGCGATCTGCTTCGTCGGCGCCCTCACCACCGGGATCGCCCGCATCGTCGTGGGGGACCCGGCCGGGATCGCCGGTGGCGCGGCCGTCGCCGGCGGCAGTATTCCCTGGCTGGCCGGTGAGTTGATCCTGCGCTACGTGATCGCCTTCGAGGCCACGGCCGCGTTGCTCATCACCTCGGTGCTCGGTGCCATGGTGCTCGCGCACACCGCCCGCCTCGGTAAGCGCCGCACCCAGCGTGAGATGTCCGAGGACCGGATCCGCGGAGACCACCCCACCCCGCTGCCCGGACCCGGCACCTACGCCCGGCACAACGCGATCGACATGCCCGCGCTGCTGCCGGACGGCTCGATCTCACAGCTCTCCCTCAACCCCGTCCTCACCGCACGCGATCCCGAGTACCAGTCGGGTGTGCCCACGGACGTCCAGGCCGCACCGCTCCCAGGAGGGGGCGCCGACTCGGTCCGGTCCAAGAAGAGCGAACCCGGCGCCGGAGAGGAGGCTGTCCCCGCCACCCGTGGTGAGGACGGTGCCGAATCCGAGGCCAAGGGCGACAACAGCGGCAACGGCAACGGGCAGGAGGTCGAGTCCACGTGGACCCGATGAACTACATCGTCCTCGCGGCGCTTCTGTTCACCATCGGCGCGGTCGGCGTTCTCGTCCGACGCAACGCGATCATCGTCTTCATGTGCGTGGAGCTCATGCTCAACGCCTGCAACCTGGCGTTCGTCGCGTTCGCCCGGATGCACGGGGACATCGAGGGGCAGGTCGTCGCCTTCTTCGTGATGGTCGTGGCCGCCGCCGAGGTGGTCGTGGGCCTCGCGATCATCATGCAGATCTTCCGAACCCGCAGGTCCGCGTCGCTCGATGACGCCAACCTGCTCAAGCACTAGAAGGCGACGTGGCTGTGACACATCATCACGCGTACCTCGCCGCCGATTCCGCGGCGACCGCGGCCGACAGCGCGGTGCTGTCGAACGCCTGGCTGCTGATCGCCCTGCCACTGGTGGGGGCGGCGATCCTGCTGCTGGGGGGGCGACGCCCCAACGCCTGGGGGCCACTGCTGGCCACCGCCCTCCCGGTGGTCTCCTTCGTCTGGGCCGTTCTGGTCCTGTTCGATCTCCTCGGACGGAGCGCCGACGCACGCAGCGTCTCCGTCCCCGTCTACGAGTGGTTCGCGACCGGAGACTTCTCCGCGCGGATCAACCTCCTGGTCGATCCGCTCTCGATCACCTTCGTCCTGCTCATCACGTTCGTGGGTTCCCTGATCCACGTCTACTCCCTCGGCTACATGGCCCAGGACCCGGGCAGGCGGAGGTTCTTCGCCTACCTCAACCTGTTCGTCGCCGCGATGCTGGTGCTGGTGCTGGCGGACAACTTCGTGCTGCTGTTCCTGGGCTGGGAGGCCGTGGGCCTGGCGTCCTACCTGCTCATCGGGTTCTGGCAGTACAAGCCCACCGCCGCCACCGCGGCCAAGAAGGCGTTCTTGATCAACCGGGTCGGTGACATCGGCCTGCTCGTGGCGATCATGATCATGTTCAGCGTGCTGGGCGCGGTGAGCTTCAGCGACGTCTTCGCGGCCGTACCGGGCGCGAGCGAGGGTGTCCTGCTCGCCATCGGTCTGCTGCTCCTGCTGGGGGCCTGCGGTAAGTCCGCCCAGCTGCCGCTCCAGGCCTGGCTCCTGGACGCCATGGAGGGTCCGACCCCGGTGTCGGCGCTCATCCACGCCGCCACCATGGTCACCGCCGGTGTGTACCTCATCGTGCGGGCCGGCCCCATCTTCGAGGCCGCCCCGGTGGCACAGCTGACCGTCATGATCGTCGGTGCCGCCACCATGCTGGCCGGAGGGATCATCGCTTCGGCCAAGGACGACATCAAGAAGTCCCTGGCCGGTTCCACGATGAGCCAGATCGGCATGATGGTGCTGGCCGCCGGGCTCGGTCCGATCGGCTACGCCGCCGCCATCGCCCACCTGGTCACGCACGGCTTCTTCAAGGCCGGACTGTTCCTCGGCGCCGGATCGGTCATGCACGGCATGAACGACGACGTCGACATGCGCAAGTACGGCGGACTGGCGTCGAAGATGCCGATCACCTTCGCCACCTTCGGTCTGGGCTACCTGGCCATCATCGGTGTTCCGCTGCTGTCCGGCTGGTGGACCAAGGAGAGCATCATCTCCGCCACCTTCGGTCTCGGCGGCACCGCCGGCCTGGTGTTCGGCTCCCTGGTCATCCTGGGCGCCGCGCTCACCGCCTTCTACATGTCGCGGATGCTCTTCATGACCTTCCTCGGCGAGAAGCGGTGGGACGAGGGGGTCCACCCGCACGAGTCCCCGGTGAGCATGACCGCCCCCATGGTGGTGCTGTCCATCGGTTCGCTCGCCCTGGGCGGCTTCCTGGTGGCGGGCGACCGCTTCGCCGCGTTCCTGCGACCCGTCACCGGCGCCGAACCGCCCCACTTCACCGTGGGGCACGCCTTCACCGCCCCCTACGGCATCGCGGCCCTGGTCGTGCTGATCTTGGGCGTGGCGGTGGCCTGGGCGGTGTACCTGCGCAAGCCCGTGGCGCGCACCGCCCCCAAGGGCAACCTCGTCACCAACACGGCCCGCAACGAGCTGTACGGCAACGAGATCAACGAAGGTCTGTTCATGCGGCCCGGCCAGGTGCTCACCAAGGCCCTGGTGGTCATCGAGGACAAGGTCATCGATGGCGCGGTCAACGGGATCGGAGCCGGAGTCCGCGACTCCTCCACCGGGCTCGGCAGGACGCAGACCGGGTTCGCCCGCACCTACGCGCTCACCATGCTCATCGGCGCCGTGATCGTCGCCGCGACGCTGGCTGTGAGGTTCTGACATGATCCCCTGGCTCACACTCGCCATCGCCCTTCCGGCGGTCGGCGCGATCCTCATCTGGGCGCTGCCACGCGCCAAGGCTTCGGCCGGCACGGAATCGGCCACGGTGCGTGCCACGGCCTCCGCCTCGGCCGAGGCGGGCGGCGGCACCGCCG
>NZ_ANBD01000046.1:87049-107944 GCF_000341005.1 Nocardiopsis alkaliphila YIM 80379
CGGGGGCGGGCGCCGCCTCCGCGGAGACCGCCAAGCGCATCGCACTGGTCGTCTCCCTGGCGACCCTGGCCCTGGTCGTGGCCATGGCCCTGAACTTCGACACCTCCGGGGCGGGGGGCCTGCAGTTCGAGGAGGTCTACCCGTGGATCCCCTACTTCGGGATCCACTTCGCGGTGGGCGTGGACGGCATCGCCCTGGCGCTGATCCTGATGTCGGTGGTCCTGGTTCCGCTGGTCATCCTGGCGGCCTGGAACGAACACTCCGACCTGTCGGACGGTGGCCGCGGCTACTTCGCCCTCATCCTCGCCCTCGAAGCGATGATGATCGGTGTCTTCGCCGCCACCGACGTCTTCCTGTTCTACGTGTTCTTCGAGGTCATGCTGATCCCGGTCTACTTCATGATCGGGCGGTACGGACGCGGTGCCGACCGTGCCAAGGCCGCGATGAAGTTCCTGTTGTACAGCCTGGCCGGCGGCCTGATCATGCTGGTCGCGGTGATCGGCGTGTACGTCATCGGTGGCACCTTCCTGTGGAGCGAGCTGACCGCCTCGGGCGGTCCGCTCGCCGCGGTGGACCCGGCCACGGCGCGCTGGCTCTTCCTCGGGTTCTTCATCGCCTTCGCGATCAAGGCCCCGATGTGGCCGGTGCACACCTGGCTGCCCACCGCGACCGGATCCTCCAGCCCCGGCACCGCGGTCCTGCTGGTCGGTGTCCTGGACAAGGTCGGTACCTACGGCATGCTCCGGTTCTGTCTGGAGCTGTTCCCCGCCGCCGTGTCCTGGTTCGTGTGGCCGGTGGTGGCACTGAGCCTGGTGAGCATCATCTATGGCGCGATCCTGGCCATCGGCCAAAGCGACATGATGCGACTGGTCGCTTATACCTCGGTGTCCCACTTCGGCTTCATCACCTTGGGCATCTTCGTCCTGAACCAGCAGGGCCAGGCCGGGGCGGCCCTGTACATGGTCAACCACGGTTTCGCCACCGGGGCCCTCTTCCTCATCGTGGGCTTCCTCATCGCCCGTCACGGCAGCGCCCGCATCGAGGACTACGGGGGCGTCCAAAAGGTCGCGCCCAAGCTGGCCGGGGTCTTCCTGATCACCGGTCTGGCCGGCCTGGGACTGCCCGGACTGGCACCGTTCGTCGGTGAGTTCCTGGTGTTCATCGGGGCCTACGCCTTCAACCCGGTCCCGGCGGTCATCGCCGTGGTGGGCGTGGTCCTGGCCGCGCTCTACATCCTGTGGATGTACCAGCGCACCATGGCCGGACCCACCCCCGAGAAACTGTCGAAGCTGCCCGACCTGTCCGCGCGTGAGACCTGGGTGATCGCGCCGTTGATCGCCCTCATCATCGGGCTCGGCGTCTACCCGCAGCCCTTGCTCAACGTGATCAATCCCGCCGTCGAACGCACCGTGGAGATCGGGGCGGACACCGCCCAGAGCGCCACGACCGCCGAGGGCGACACCGAGGAAGGAGACGAGGAGTGAACGCGCTCTACGTCGCCGACGGGGCGCCCCCGTCGCTCCCCGGCATCACCGAGGCGGCACCGACCCTGGACTGGTGGCTGCTCGCCCCCATCATGGTCGTGTTCGGCGCCGGTGTGCTGGCGGTGCTTTTCGAGGCCTTCGCACCCAAGAAGGTCCTGCGGCCGCTCCAGATCACGGTCGCCGCGGCGGCCCTGCTCGTCACGTTCGTCCTGATCGTCGTCCAGCTGGGTGAGGTCGGTGACGGTGTACTCCTGGCCGGCGGGGTCCTGGCGGTGGACCGCGTGGTGCTCTTCCTCCAGGGCACCATCACCGTGCTGGCCCTGGTCAGCCTGATGCTCATCGCCGAACGGCGCGACGGGCGCGACGCGTTCTCCGCCCAGGCCGCCACGGTTCCGGGCAGCGAGGAAGAGCGCAGGCACATCCTGGCCGGGTCCCAGCACACCGAGGTCTACCCCTTGGTGCTGTTCGCGGTCCTGGGCATGTTGCTCTTCCCCGCGTCCAACGACTTCCTCACCATGTTCATCGCCCTCGAGGTGATGAGTCTGCCGCTGTACCTGCTGTGCGGGCTGGCACGTCGCCGTCGTCTCTTCTCCCAAGAGGCCGCGGTCAAGTACTTTCTGCTCGGCGCGTTCTCCTCGGCGTTCTTCCTGTTCGGGATCGCCATGGTGTACGGCTACGCGGGTTCGGTGAACTTCTCCGCCATCCGTCAGGCCGTGGAGGCCGGAGGAGCGGAGATCTTCGTCGACGGCAATGGTGAGCCGCTGCTCGTCATGGGCATCGGTCTGGTCGCGATCGGCCTGCTGTTCAAGGTCGGCGCCGTACCCTTCCACAACTGGAAGCCGGACGTCTACCAGGGTGCGCCCACGCCCATCACCGCACTGATGGCCTCCTGCACCCTGGTGGCCGCCTTCGGCGCGCTCCTTCGGGTGTTCTTCGTGCCCTTCGGTGGTGCGGTGGAGATCTGGGAACCGATGCTGTGGACCGTCGCGATCCTGACGATGGTGGTGGCCGCGTTCATCGCCGTCACCCAGCGCGACGTCAAGCGACTGTTGGCCTACTCGTCGGTGGTGCACGCCGGGTTCATCCTCACCGCCGTGATCGCCTCCAGCGCCGACGGTCTCGCGGGCGCCATGTTCTACCTGGCCGCCTACGGGTTCACCACCCTGGGCGCGTTCGCGGTCGTCACCCTGGTGCGCACCAGGGACGGTGGCCAGGAGCTCGGTGACCTGGAGGGCTGGGCCGGACTGGGTCGTCGTGCTCCAGGATTGGCCCTGGCACTGTCACTGTTCCTGTTGGCCTTCGCGGGCATCCCGCTCACCAGTGGGTTCATCGGCAAGTTCGCGGTGTTCGAGGCCGCCGTCGCAGCGGGGGCCGCCCCGCTGGTGGTCGTCGGTGTCCTCAGTAGCGCGGTTACCGCCTTCTTCTACGTCCGGATCATCGTTGTGATGTTCTTCCGGGATTCGGAGGGTGAAGGACCCACGATCGCCCGTGCCGGGGCCCTCACCGGAGGGGTGATCACCGTGGGCGTGGCGGCCACGCTGGCTCTCGGGATCTTCCCGGGCCCGGTTCTGAACAACCTCCTGCCGCCCTTGGAAGGTGATCAGGAACCCGCCGCGGTGATGATCCACCAGGTCGCCGAGGAGTGATCGTGGACCCGGGTGTGGCTTTGGACGAACATTCCGGGTCGGATACCGTGGCAAGTCGGATCATGTTCATGCGTTGAGCGTGCGGCGGCCCCTCCCAGGGGCCGCCGACACGCCCGTTCAACAGGTGGAGCTTTACGGTGAGCGGTGCTGTCCCGAGCGGGTTTCTCGCTCTGCCGAGAGTCGACCCGACCCTCGCCCGGGAAGTCCAGGACGACCTGGAGAAGGTCGAGGAACTGCTGCGGGCGTCGGTGCGGTCCAGCGACCCCCTGCTGACCGAGGCCGCCTCGCATTTGCTGGAGGCCGGCGGCAAACGCTTCCGCGCCATGCTGGTGTTGCTCGCCGGCCATTTCGGTGACCCCACGGTGCCCGACCTCATTCCGGCGGCGGCCGTGGTGGAGTTGACCCACGTGGCCACCTTGTACCACGACGACGTGATGGACGAGGCCGAACTGCGCCGTGGCAAGCCCAGCGCCAACCAGCGCTGGGGAAACACCATCGCCATCCTCACCGGCGACTACGTGTTCGCCAAGGCGTCCACGATGCTCGCCGACCTGGGCACCGAGGCGGTCCGGTTGCAGGCCGAGACCTTCGCCCGCCTGGTGCAGGGTCAAATCCTGGAGACCTCCGGCCCTCGGGACGGCATCGATCCGCTGGACCACTACCTCAACGTCATCGACGACAAGACCGCCTCGCTCATCGCCTCCTCGGCGGAGTTCGGCGGCATGTTCGGCAAGGTCGATCCGGACACGGTGAGCACCCTGACCCGCGCCTGCGACGCGCTGGGCATGGCCTTCCAGCTCGCCGACGACATCCTGGACGTGGCCAGCGAGAGCGCCGATTCGGGCAAGACCCCGGGAACGGACCTGCGCGAGGGCGTGCTCACCCTGCCCATGTTCTACGCGCTGCGCTCCCAGGATCCGGCGGACGAGCGCCTGAAGTCGCTGCTGGGGCGTCCGCTCGACGACACCGAGGCCGAGGAAGCGCTCGCTCTGCTGCGTCCCCACCCGGCCATGGCGGAGGCGGACGCGACCTTGCGCGGTTGGGCCGACAAGGCCCGCGCCGAGCTGCGGACGCTGCCGGACGTGCCGGCGCGCGAGGCTTTCTTTTCCCTGTGCGACTACGTGGTGGAACGCTCCGGCTGAGCCACCGCTCGACGTCTTCACGCGGGCCCCTCCCACGCTTGGGGGAGGGGCCCGCGTCGTCTTCGGACGGGAAGGCCGGGACGAGGTCAGACGGTGGGCAGGGGGACGCCCAGTTTCTGTCGAGTCCGGGCGTAGTAGGCCGGCGGGTGGGTGTCCAGGAAGGTCCAGAGTTCGAATCCTGAATCCGGAACCAGGGCACCGGCCAAAGGCAGGACCGCGGCGGCGCGCTGGTGCTCACCGGCGACGTGCAGTGTGGATCCGAACATGTGCGCGTCCCGGGCGATCAGGGGATAGTCGAGCGGGCCCGCCAGCCAGCGGTCGACGGCGTCGACGATCTCGGCCTTCACCGACGGGTCGGAGTAATAACCCTCCAGTACTCCACGGACGGCACCGTAGGTCTCCAGGCCCTCGTCCCTGAACATGATGTTGAGGTTCTCGTAGTGCGCCTTCGCGATCAGGGCGAGGGAGCGGTCACCGAGAGGAGCCCGCGCCACGGCCTCACGGGCGAAATCGAACATCTCCTCGTGTGAGCCCGACCACTTGTGGCACAGTACCTGGAAACGGCTCTCCTGGGAGGCGCGGTGCTCCGGGTCCAGTTCCACGATCCGCTCCCAGAGGTGGTCCATCTCCTCTCGGGAAAGGCCCATTCCCAGTCCGAACCACTGAAGCTGGTCCAGGGCGGTGGGGGTGAGACTGATCTGGGCCGCGTACATGAGCGGCTCGAAGGCCGGGGCGAGCGTCTCGTGGAAACGGCGGAATCGTTCCTCACCGACGTCCTCGGCCCAGGCGCCGGTGCGGATCTCCCAGGCGGCCTTGGTGCGGGTGGCACCCGCCCACATGAGCAGGTCGGGTTCGGGGTCGGGCTGGTCCATCCCGGACTCCAGCTTCTCCAACAGGGGGATGGTCTCGTTGGAGAGGATGTGCAGACGGAGGGAACGCAGTTGGGGGTCGGGGGTGTCGAGCAGGGCCAGACCTGCGGCGAGGTCACCCGCCTTGACGGCGGGGAGGGCGGCGGCGAGGTCAGGGTCGTGCCAGGGGTCGCCCCAGGTGACGCCGTACTTTCGAGCAAGACGTTCATCATGGCGAGCGAATAGTTTACTGAAAACCATTCTTTGATCATGCCGACGAAACATGACCTGTAATGGCCTTGATGGGTGCGAAACGGCAACGGTTTCCTTCGGCGACCGATGCCATGTGGACGACGCCCGCTTCGCCCGGGATCGGACACACGACGACGGCGCCGCCCCGGGTGCGTGGGGCGGCGCCGTCCATGGGGAAGGTCTAGCTGATGACGGGAAGGGCCTCGGAACCGGGCAGGTCCATGAAGGTCGGGTGCTCGACCATGCCCTCGGGGGTCTCCTGCTCGACGGTGCCGCCCTCGATGGACACCAGGTCGCTGGTGTCCAGGTCGTTGAGCAGGTCCGGGCCACGGCTCAGTCCGG
This sequence comes from Nocardiopsis alkaliphila YIM 80379, assembly GCF_000341005.1. Taxonomy (GTDB): domain Bacteria; phylum Actinomycetota; class Actinomycetes; order Streptosporangiales; family Streptosporangiaceae; genus Nocardiopsis; species Nocardiopsis alkaliphila. Next base: position 92,764 of record NZ_ANBD01000046.1, read on the forward strand.
CCACCAGGTCCTCGGCGGTGGTGGTGTCGACGCCTTCGGCCAGCTGGGGGAGCTGGGCGTCGGCCAGCGGGCCGTTCAGGTCGATCGGCTGGACCTCACCCGCGAGCACTGCCTCGGTGAGGTCGGTCAGGCCCGGGGTCGGGGGAGCGCTCGTGGGGTGGCTCATGGGGAGGGTGTCACCTTGTCCGGCGACGGGCGCCGGCGAGTCGAGCTCCTCCAGTTTCAGGGTGTTGCCACCGGTGAGCTCGGTGACCTCGGACAGTTCGGGCAGACGCTGCTCCTCCAGGTCGGGCAGCACGAGCACCTCGTCACGCAACTCGACCACCGACTCAACGGTGTGCGGCAGCACTTCGGAGGCGGAGTCCTCCAAGCCCGCGCCGGCCTTATGGGCGCCCTCCTCCAAGGCCACGCCCGCGTCCTGGGCGGCGGCCTCCACCGCCTCACCGGCGGAGTGGCCGATGGTGTCGTGTGGGTCCCCATCGAGGCCGGTGGCGTCCTGGACCTCGGTGACCGTCTCGGCCAGCGGGGACTCGGGCAGCACGGCACCCAGGTCGGGAGCGCCCCGCTCGGGGTTGTGGGCGCTGCTCTGCAACTCCTCCAGGGCGGTCCCGGCGATGGGCCCCACACCTTCGGGAGCGATCGTGTTCATGGTGGGCGCCACACCCTCGACGAGGACGCGCTCCACGGCGGGGGAGAGGTCGTGCACGGGGGTCTGGAGCCCTTCGGCCCCGGCGACACCGGCGCCGAGGGCCACGAAGCCGGCGACACCCGCGGCGAGGATCACCGTTCGGGCGGAGAGACGCTTGGTCTGGGTCATGGGATTCCTTCCCTGATGAAGCCATGTGCTGACGGGAGGGCCGCGAGGAGCGGCCTGACTGAGCCGGGGCGGACCACCGGCTGACGTGAATCACGTGAACGACGGCACGGGACTCAGGTCAGCTCCCAGGGAGAAGGGCGGGCTGGGAACGGTCCGAGGACGGGACCGTTCGTTAATCGGGCGAGACCGTGGGGTCGTCGGCCGGATCCACGGGAGTGGCGTGTGGGCGCTGGACGCGGACAGGCGCGTCGGCGGCCTTCGGTCCGGGGAGCGCGGGGGAGTCGAGGTAGCCCGCGACGGCGGTGGCCGGGGCGGGAGCGCTCGCGGTGGCCGCCGAGGAAGAGGTGGCGGGCTGAACCCGGGGCCGGTCGATGGTCGGCTCGGTGGACCCGGTGTCGCCGACGTTCTCGGTGGCCTCGACCACGTCGGTGCGGTCGGCCTGAGGGTGTCCCCGCAGGGGTGTGGTCGTCACGGGCTCGGGAATACCCACGTCCTTGGACCGTGCACGGTCCGAAGAAGAGGAATCGGCCGTGGCGAGCGGTTCGACGGCGGGCCCGGTGGATTCGGTGACACCCGCCGCGATGATCGGTTCGTGCTCGGTGAGGTCCTCTCGGGTCCGGTCGAGTTCGGTCACGGCACCGCGTACCTCGTCATGGACTTCGGTGCCGGGGGGCCCGGGCAGGGCGGTGGCGCTCGCAGTGACCTCGGTGGCGCCCTGTTCCACACGCTGGTGAACGCCGCCCAGGACCCCGGTCACCGGCGCCGTGACCTCTTCCACCCGTTCGAGGGTGCGCCCCCGCTCCGCTTCTTGGAGAACTTCGGGAAGGGACTCGGCCTGCGCGGGCGAGGACAGAAGCCACAAGGCGGCCAAGAGGGAGCCGAACAGGAACAGCAGGGCGGGTGCGGCCGAACGCAGGCCCGAGACGGCACTGAACGTGCCGTTTCGGCCGGCGTGAGGCTTCACGAACCCTCCTGGGCATAGGTGCGGTGGGAGTCGGGTCGGTGCCCGATGATCACGACCAGACGTTAGCACAGTGTCACTGAGGGTGGTTTCGGTTTGCCGGAACCAGGGAACCTCGCTGCTCAGTCCCGAGCTGGGGAAGGCGAAGAGGCGTTCGGGGGCCGGCCCGTCGTCGCGTGTGCGACGGACCTTCGGGGTGAAGAGCGCAGCTGGTCATAGGCGAAGACGCATACGGCCGACCACACGAAACCGAAACCCACCCATCGGGCCGGTGGCATCTCCTCGCCTTGGAGTAGCCAACCGATCAGGAACATCATGGTGGGCGTGATGAACTGCAACATCCCGATCACGCTCAGCGGGATTCGGCGGGCGGCCATGCCGAACAGCAGCAACGGAAGGGCCGTCACGAACCCCCCGCCCACGAGCAGGGCCGTGTGCGCGGGTGAGACCGAGAACGTGGTGCCCGTACCCATGGCCTCCAGATAGATCACGTAGCCCAGTGCGGGCAGGAACATCACCAGGGTCTCGACGGTCAGGCTCTGCATTCCGTCCAGGCTCACGTACTTCTTCACCGCGCCGTAGGCGGCGAATGAAGTGGCCATCAACAAGGAGAGCCAGGGGGTCGAACCGTAGGCGAAGGTCATCACGACCACCGCCATCGCGCCCAGACCCACGGCCACCCACTGGGCGACGCGCAGGCGCTCGGAGAAGAACACCACGGCCAGACAGACGGTCATCAGGGGGTTGATGAAGTAGGCCAGTGAGGCCTGGAGGGTCTGAACGATGGAGACCGAGTAGATGAAACCCCACCAGTTGATCGAGATCAACACGGCGGCCGCGGCCACCGGGAGCAGCCGCCGTGGGTTGCGCAGGAGGGGTGGTAACCAGGCCCAGCCGCGTCGTGCCGCCAGGAGGAAGACGCACATCGCGGCCAGGGCCCACACCATGCGGTGGGCGAGGACCTCGGCCGGCTCGGCGGGGGAGAGGAAGGGCCAGTACATGGCGGCGAAGCCCCACAGGAGGAAGGCGCTCGCCCCAAGGATGACACCACGGTTGGATTCCGGCACAACGCTAATCGTAGGATGAATCATCCTTCCTGTCCCCCTTTTTCTCACCGGTCGTGGATAGCCTGGAGACATGTTCGGTTCAAAGACGACCATGGTCGATCCCGCTCGCGCCCTCCCAGGCAGGGAGATCCCGATCGAACCACCCTTCGGGCACACCGTCCTGGGCACCGCCTTGACTCCGCCCTACCCGGAGGGCAGTGAGGTCGCCGACCTGGGGATGGGCTGTTTCTGGGGCGCCGAGCGCGTGTTCTGGCGCTTGGGCGCCGAACGGGGCGTCATCACCACCGCCGTGGGATACGCGGGTGGCTACACGCCCAACCCCACCTACGAAGAGGTCTGCTCGGGCCTGACCGGGCACACCGAGGTCGTCCGGGTGGTCTTCGACCCGAGGAAGATCTCCTACGAGGAGATCCTCAGGGTCTTCTGGGAGGGCCACGACCCCACGCAAGGGCTGCGCCAGGGCAACGACGTCGGCAGTCAGTACCGGTCGGCGATCTACTACCACTCCGAGTCCCAGCGTGAGGTCGCCGAGGCCACCCGGGACGCCTTCCAGCCGGTCCTCGCCCGTGCCGGCTACGGTCCCATCACCACCGAGATCGCCTCACTAAAGACGTTCTACTTCGCCGAGGACTACCACCAGCAGTACCTTTCGGACGCCAAGAATCCCAATGGTTACTGCGGTATCGGTGGTACCGGAGCCAGCTGCCCGATCGGGGTCGTGACCTCGGACGACGCGGACTCTGGACGCGTGGCCGGGTAGTACGGCCGAGCACGTGCGAGTACGCCCGCGAACGCTCGAACGATGGCCGGGCGTCGGGTCGGCCCTGGTTCGATGACGCTCGCCCGGATTCCTCTAGGAACCCGTCCGCCCGCCGGTCGCAAGGAGCGACCTGTTCCGTGACGGGCGCGAACAGGGCATGGCGGACCGGGCCGCGACGGAGTCCTGGTGAGACCAGGGATGTTTCATTCCCGGGGGCGCAGCCGCCTACCGGCCGAAGGAGGGTCCTTTGAAACGGCGCGCCGGGCCGCGAGACGGAAGCCCTTCCAGCGGCCCTCCGCCACGCGCATGGTGTCGTGGAACGGGACCGGTGCTTCGGGTTCGCTCGGCATGGCTCGATACCGCGCTCCCTCGGCGCCCCACGGTCGGTCTCGACCCGCTGGGCGGCTCAGGGATCGCTGCCCCCGTGGGGCGGTCCCTTCATCCGCGACCACATGCCTTCGGTGTGCGTGTCCACTCGGGCACCCGGTGTGTCGGCGATGGCTTGTGAAGAATCGACGGAGTATTGGAGTCCAGGTCAGGGAGTATGCCTTGGCGGGCGGGCCCCCTCTGCTCCCCCGGGCTCGAGTTGAACTTCGCTATAACGAAATGGTATCGGTAGGGGGGTGCGAGTAGAGACAGCCCCCGCTGGCAGGCCGACGCTTTCCCCGCCCTCCCCATCCACCGACTGGGTGGGGTTCGCGCGCGTGGCCGCGATGGTCGCGGTGATCATCGTGCACGCCTACTCACCTTTGGTGAGTACGATCTACGCCGACCTCGGCGGTTACACGTGGTGGTCCGCCAACTTCGTGGACGCCGCCACGCGCTGGTGCGTCGCGGTGTTCGTCATGATCAGCGGCGCCCTGCTACTGGGTCCGCGTGAGGAGGGCGTGGGCGACTTCTACCGCAAGAGGTGGGCCAAGATCGGCGTGCCCCTACTGGTGTGGACCGCCCTCTACCTGCTCTGGCAACAGTGGCGCGACGGCCTCGACGCGCCCAGCATGGCCACGCAGGCCGCCTCGGGAGCCCCGTCGATCCACCTGTACTTCCTGTACGTCATCGCCGGTCTCTACCTGTTCACCCCGTTCTTGAGGACGGTGGTCGAGCACGGTTCACGCACCGCCCTGTGGTGGTTCGCCGGCGCGGCGTTCGGAGTGGGCGTCCTCGACCAGTTGCTGTCCCTGATCGACGGGGCCGGAGGCGTGAGTGCCGTCACCCGCTTCCTCCCCTTTCTCGGCTACTACCTGGTGGGATGGCTGTTGCTGACCACCGCCCCAGGGCCCCGGACCACCCGTGTCGGAATCGCCGCGCTCGTCCTAGGGGTCACCGCCACCACCGTGGGTGCCGGCGTCGCCGCGCACATGGAGGGGGAATGGAGCTCCGGTGGCGAGTACTTCTACGCCTTTTTGTCCCCGCCGATGATCCTCGCGGGTATCGGTGCCTACCTGACGCTGCGTGCCGTGGGCACTCGCCTGGCCATGGCGGAGAACCCGGCGGCGAGGGCCGCCAAGGGGGTCGTTCGTGTGGTGTCCGGGCTGAGCTTGGGGGTCTACCTCGTGCACGTCATCGTGCTGTACACACTGCGTGACCTGTGGGGGATGCCCGAGGGCTATCCGGCACTGTTCGCGGCGGCCGGGTACGCCATCGTGACCGCGGTGATCAGCCTGCTCCTAGTGGCCCTCATGCGGCGGGTCCCTCTGCTGCGCTCCACCGTCTGACCCCTGCTCCATGGCTCGGTCTGGACCACCAGGCCGGTTTCGGGCCGCGTGGACCGTTCGACTCGCCAGAACGGGTTCGGCGCCGCGCGCCTTCGTTCTCCGCACCGCCGAAAACGCGAAACCACTTGCCCCGGCCCGGCGGCGGTCCTAGGTTGGCGCGACCGGAGTCTGGAGGAAAGAGGTGGCCGTTGTACCGACTGCGCAAGTGGCACCGAGGAGATGTGGAGCGTCTGCTCGAGGCGTTCGCCTGGGAGGAGCTGACCCGGCAGGAAGCCGACGTACCCCGTACCCGGGAGGATGCGGTGGAGTGGATCGAACGCCGTGACGTGTTGGCCCGGGAGCAGGATGTTCACGGATTCGCGGTGGTCGACGGACCGGACAGGGTGCTGGGTCACGTGCAGATCGCGGTCACCAGCCGTAGGCACGAGTCGGGCTGGTTGTCGTTTTGGACGCATCCGGCCGAACAGGGGCGTGGTGTGGCCACCGAGGGAGCTCGGCTGATCTCGCGGTTCGCCTTCGATGAGCTGAACCTGTTCCGGGTGGAGGCGGGGCACCGGATCGACAACCCGGGTTCTTGTCTGGCCTTGGGGAGGGCGGGGCTGCGGCCCGAGGGGATGGAGCGGGCCAAGCTGCGCTACGGCACCTCCCGCTACGACACGGCCTCGCACGCCCGCCTGGTCACCGATCCGGACGTCTGGTCCGCCGAGGGGCCCTGTAAGGGATGAGCGACTCCGGGTGAACACACACGTGGGGCACGGATGGATCCTCCACCGTGCCCCACGTCGTCGACGCGCTGGGAGCGTGGGCTACCAGTCGAAGACGGAGATGCCCGAGGTGTTGGTGCTGGAGGTGACGTTGCAGCCGTCGGAGCTGAAGCCCGAGAAGGTGAGGACGTCGGCGCAGATGGGCACCGTGAGGTTCTGGACGTTGGCGTTGTTGTCGGCGGCGGCGGTGCCGGACATGGCACCGAAGGCGAGGCCGGTGGCGAGGAGGAGACCGGAGATGGTGGTGATGCGCTTCATGCTGAGTGTTCCTTTTCGGTTCGCTGTGTGCGGGTGGTGCCGGCGGCTGCGTGGAGCCGGTCCGGGTGACTAGTCGTCGTGGACGGTGATGCCCGAGTGCGCGTTCCAGTCCACGACGTTGCAGCCGCCGCCGCTGATGCCGGAGGCCTTCAGGACGTCCACACAGATCGGGATGGTGACGTTCTGGATGTCGGCGTTGTTGTCGGCTGCGGCCGTGCCGGTGAAGGCACCGAAGGCGATGCCGGTTGCCAGGACGAAGCCGGAAATCTTGGCGATACGGGACATGCGAGTCACCTTTCGGAAGTACAAAACGGGTTGGCTGCTGCCGCCGTAATTAACCTACCGTAATCAGGTGGATGCTTGTGGTAATTACCTGAAGGAATCCAAGGTTTCCCAGGAGTTTCTTCGGCTTCACGGTCGGCATGCCGGACATGACGCCACTTGGTGCGTCGCCGTGTTACACAACCGAAAGAGTTGCTGAAGCAGGGTCCTGGCGAATGTATCGGAATAGGAAACGACCGGACATCAGGGTGGAGGTGGTGTTTTGGGGGTCCCTTTCACCGCATGGAAAAGGCCCGCACGGCTTCATGCACATACTCCCCGGAAGCGGAACCGATTTCTCAGTCCAACTTCCGGGGAGCGGTTCATCAGTGACGTGCGGGCCTTGACGAACGGAAGGCCGGTTACCAGCCCTGCTGGCCGTAACCCGGGTACTGCTGACCGTATCCAGGTTGCTGACCGTATCCCGGATGCTGCCCGTATCCGGGATACTGCTGCTGGTCGTAGCCCGGGTACTGCTGCGGCTGCTGACCGTAGCCTTGGCCGTAACCCGCGTACGGGTCCTGTTGTTGGGCACCGGTGGGGTACTGCGGATAGGCGGGCTGTTGTCCCGACTGGTCTTGCTGCGGAGCCGAATTCTGGGCTTGGCTCTGCTCGGCCTCCTTGGCCTTGAGCGCCTCGAAGTCGGGCCGGAAGATGAACAGGCGGGCGGCCTTGGACTCGCCGTCCTCACTCGGGGTGATCAGATCCAAGCGCCACCCGGCCTCCTCGATCCCCTCCAAGATGCGGGTCAGGCCCGGGCGCAGCTTGCTGGACGCCTCGTCGTAGGCGTTGACCTCCAGTTGGATGATGAACATCCGACGCTTCTGTTGCGCGGCGACCTTGGCGTGTTCGACGACCGTGCTGTCCCTCACGACCTGTGTGACACTCATGAAAAATCGTACCCATCTGCTCTGTGGAGCTGCTGTGCCCGTCGGTGTCGTGTTCCCGGTCGTCCGCTTTCACCGTGGCGGGGGTCCGCCGGGCTCCGCTCCCATCATGCCCGCCAATGGTGCTCATGGCCACAGAGAACGGTCCCCCGCCTCGATGCCCCAAGGCGCGAGAAGGAGCTAACCCGCGGCCGCGCGAACGGCCTCGACGACGGGTGTCGGCCCATTCACCAGATTGAGAACCCGGCCGGCCGTACCTGGTTCGTCCAAGAGGGCGACGATCACCGCGGCGACGTCCTCACGTGTCACCGCCTCGCGTTCCACCTCCTCGCCCAGATCCACCTGACCGGTTCCGGCCTCGTCGGTGAGCCGACCGGGACGCAGGATCGTCCAGTCCAGGTCGAGGTCGCGCTGACGAAGGTCGTCGTCGGCGGCCTTCTTCGCCGCCACGTACGCCCTCCAGACCTCGTCGGTGCCCTCGGGCACCGGCTCGTCCACGTTGATCGCCGAGATCTGGATCAGCCGGCGTACTCCGGCCAGGGAGGCCGCGTCCGCGGTCAGCACCGCGGCCTTGTGGTCCACCGTCTCCTTACGGGCCGCGCCACTACCCGGCCCGGCACCGGCCGCGAACACCACGGCGTCGGAGCCCATGATCTTCTCGGCCAACTCGGTGACCGTGGCCTGTTCCAGGTCGACCACGAGCGGCTCGGCCCCGGCGTCCATGACGTCCTGGGAATGGTCTGGGTTGCGGATGAGGGCCACGGGGTGGTCCCCACGGTCGGCCAGCATCCTGGACAGTCGTAGGGCGATCTTGCCGTGCCCTCCGGCGATGACGATACGCATGGGGGCAGCGTATTGCCTTCGACGGTGGTGGCGCAGGAGCCCGCCCCGGGCGAGGCGGGTGAACCTCCCGACCCCGCCCGGAGCGCACACGTGGGTACGTCGGTCCCTACTCCACGGTCCAGGTGTCGCCGCCGGCCAGCAACGCCGCCAACTCTCCGTCGCCTCGCTCGGCCCGCGCGTCCTCGATCTGCTCGTTCAACAGGTCGTCATAGGTGGGCCGCCGCACGTCCCGGAACACCCCGACCGGCACGTGCTCGAAGGCGGGTCGGTCCAGACGAGACAGCGCGAACGCGTAACCCGGATCCTCACGATGGGCGTCATGCCGGATCAGCCGGTCCTCACCGACCTCGTCCACGTCCACGACCTCCAGGCCCCCGAACTCCCCGGCGATCACACCCCGGTCCGGGCCCAGACGCAGTGGTTCGCCTTGCTCCATACGCAGGAGCCGTAGATCTCGGGAGGAAGGGTCCTTCAACGGTTCGAACGCGTCGTCGTTGAAGATCGGACAGTTCTGGTAGATCTCCACGAACGAGGCGCCGGGGTGGTCGGCGGCGGCCCGGAGCACCGACGTCAAGTGCTTGCGGTCGGAGTCCACCGTCCGCGCCACGAAACCGGCCTCCGCGCCCAACGCCAACGACACCGGATTGAACGGCTGGTCCAACGAGCCCAACGGCGACGACTTGGTGATCTTCCCGGGTTCGGAGGTGGGAGAGTACTGGCCCTTGGTGAGCCCGTAGATCCGGTTGTTGAACAACAGGATGTTGACGTTGACGTTGCGGCGCAGCGCGTGGATGAGGTGGTTGCCACCGATGGACAGCCCATCGCCGTCACCGGTGATCACCCATACCGACAGGTCCGGTCGGCTCGCCGCCAGCCCCGTGGCGATCGCCGGGGCGCGCCCGTGGATCGAGTGCACGCCGTACGTGCTCAGGTAGTACGGGAAGCGTGAGGAACAACCGATTCCGGAGACCATCACGATGTTCTCGCGGGGCACGCCCAGCTGCGGTAGGAACGATTGGAAGGCGGCCAGGATCGCGTAGTCGCCACAGCCCGGGCACCAGCGGACCTCTTGGTCGGACTTGAAGTCCTTCATCTTGTAGGTGGTGTCGGTCTTGGGCACCAGCCGTAGTCCGGCGAGCTCGCCCTCACGACTCGTGTTCCCGCTCGGATTGTCAGTCACGGTCGATGACCTCCTGCAGCACACCCGCGAGCTCTTCGGCCTTGAAGGGCAGACCGCGGACCTTGTTGTAACCGATGACGTCGACCAGGAAGCGGCCGCGCAGTAGCAGCGCCAACTGGCCCAGATTGATCTCGGGGACCACTACTCGGTCGTAGCTTCGCAGCACTTCGCCGAGGTTGACCGGGAACGGGTTGAGGTGGCGCAGGTGAGCCTGGGCCACTCGGCCGCCCGCGCGTCGCACCCGGCGTACGGCAGCGGTGATCGACCCGTAGGTACCACCCCAACCCAGCACGAGCACCCTCGCTTCGCCGCTGGGGTCGGACACCTCCAGCTCGGGGAGGTCTTGGGCGATGGCGTCGATCTTGGCCTGGCGGGTGCGGACCATGAGGTCGTGGTTGCCGGGGGTGTAGGAGATGTCGCCACTTTGAGCGTGCTTCTCGATCCCCCCGAGCCGGTGTTCCAATCCGGGGGTGCCCGGCACCGCCCACGGGCGGGCCAGGGTCCGCTCATCGCGCAGGTACGGCAGGTAGCTTCCGTCCGGCCCGTTGGGCTCGGTGGCGAAATCGGGTTCGATGACCGGCAGCTCGGACACCTCCGGCAGCCGCCAGGGCTCGGAACCGTTGGCGAGGTAACCGTCCGAGAGCATCACCACGGGCGTCCGGTACTTCACCGCCAGGCGGGTGGCCTCCAACGCGACGTCGAAGCAGTCGGAGGGCGAGGCGGGGGCCACCACGGGGAGCGGGGATTCGCCGTTGCGCCCGTACAGTGCCATCAGCAGATCCGTCTGCTCGGTCTTGGTGGGCATACCGGTACTGGGCCCGGCCCGCTGCACGTCGATGATGACCAGTGGCAACTCGGTCATCACGGCCAGCCCCACGGTCTCCTGCTTGAGCACCATGCCTGGCCCCGAGGTGGTGGTCACTCCCAGGGAGCCGCCGAACGAGGCGCCCAAGGCCGCGCCGACCCCGGCGATCTCGTCCTCCGCCTGGAAGGTTCGCACCCCGAACCTCTTGTGCCTGGACAGTTCGTGCAGGATGTCCGAAGCCGGAGTGATCGGGTAGGAGCCCAGGAACAACGGCAACCCGGACTGCCTGGAACCGGCGATCAGTCCGTAGGCGGTGGCCAGGTTCCCGGTGATGTTCCGGTAGGTGCCGGCCGAGAGCCTGGCCGGCTTGATCTCATAGGAGACCGCGAAGTCCTCGGTGGTCTCGCCGAAGTTCCACCCCGCCTGGAACGCGGTGAGGTTGGCGGAGAGGATGTCCGGTTTGCCGGCGAACTTGGATTTGAGGAACGAGATCGTTCCCTCCGTCGGACGGTTGTACATCCAGGACAACAGCCCCAGCGCGAACATGTTCTTCGCGCGCTGGGCGTCCTTCTTGGAGAGGTCGGAATCGGCCAGGGCCGCTACCGTCATCGAGGTCAACCCCACAGCGCTGACCTTGTACCCGTCCAGGCTTCCGTCGGTGAGCGGGTCGGCCGTGTAGCCGACCTTGGCTAGGCTGCGCTTGGTGAACTCGTCGGTGTTGACGATGATCGTGGCGCCCCTGGGCAGATCGCCGAGGTTGGCCTTGAGCGCTGCGGGGTTCATCGCGACCAACACGTCCGGGGCGTCCCCCGGCGTCACGATGTCGTGGTCGGCGAAGTGCAACTGGAAACTGGAGACCCCCGGAAGGGTGCCGGCGGGGGCGCGGATCTCCGCCGGGAAATTCGGCAGGGTCGACAGGTCGTTGCCGAACGAGGCGGTCTCCTGGGTGAATCGGTCACCGGTCAATTGCATGCCGTCGCCGGAGTCACCGGCGAAACGGATGACGACACGGTCGAGTTGTTCGATCTGTTTGGCCACTGAGATCGACGACCTCCTCGGTGAGCCGCCGGTCGTGGAGGCGGCGGCGCTCGGGTGTTCCACCCCCGGCCGGACCGCACCGTCGCGGACCGGATGACCGGAGTCGGGGGCAGGGGATGGCTGTCATGGCCCTCACGCCCGCCGGGTGCGCCAACCCAGCGTGGCGCTGCGGGTGCCGCGTCCGGATCGTGTGAGGCTGCCGAACCTTCAGCGACGGTACCCATCGTTCAGGGAGGACGGGGTTCTCCCGCCTTCGCCGCGCGGAGTGATGAGGGCCACGTTCGCACTATAGGTCGTCGGGTGGGAGACCAGGCGCCTCGGGTGGCGATTGTCACAGTCGGGGCGTTCCCAGGTGTGGAGGGTGAACACCGACAGGTCACATAGGGAACGCAAGACGCCGACCCGCACGTTTGTCACCATGTACGGATCAAAAGCCGGGGAGCGGCGGACAGTGGAAGGAGGGCGCGTGCACGTCAACGCGGTTCGCGCGGTCGGCCTGTTCGTCGGAGTTTCGGCGCTCGTCGTCCTGGCCGGCTGGTTGTGCGGGGCGCACAAAGGGGTCCAGGTATCGATCGCCCTGGTGCTCTGCGCGGGGATCCTCGTCTACCTCTTCGGAGAGTCCTTGGCGCTGCGGGCGATGCGTGCGCGCCCGGTCAGTGAGATCGAACGCCCCGAGCTCTATCGGATCGTTCGGGAGCTCGCCACCACGGCCAGGCAGCCCATGCCGAAGCTGTACCTGTCGCCGGTGGCCTCTCCCAACGCCTTCGCCACCGGAGGTAACCCGCGACGGGCCGCACTGTGCTGCACGACCGGGTTGCTGCGCACCCTCGACGAACGTGAGCTGCGCGGGGTGATCGCCCATGAGTTGGCCCACATCCGTTCGTACGACACCCTGCTCAGCTCGGTCGCGGCGACTTTGACGGCCCTGATCACGGCCCTGACCGCGATCACCTTCCTATTACCGCTGGGTGAGTCCGAGGAGACGGACGTGCCCAATCTGCTGGGCGGGTTGATGCTGACCCTGCTGGCTCCGTTGGCGGCCATGGTCGTTCATTGCGGGGTGGGGCGCTCTCGGGAGTTCCGGGCCGACGAGATGGCGGCGAAGACCACCGGAGATCCCCTGGGCCTGGCCAAGGCGCTGCTGAAGTTGGAGGCGGGCAACCGGGCCTACCCGCTGCCCCGCGAACGTGTGCTGTTGGCCACGGCGCACCTGATGATCATGAATCCGTTCCCCGGACGCCTGGGCAGATTCTTCTCCGCGCATCCCCCGGTCGCCGAACGCGTCCAGCGGCTACGGGACCTGCGTCGCCGGTGGGATCTGAGCTGAAGCCCTCGGACACGGTGATGGCCGCCCATCGATGTGTGGGCGGCCATCACTACGTGCAGGAGGGCAGGTCCTGTTCTTCGAAACCCGTGGAGGTGTCACGGGTGGGATCGCTCAAAGGGACTCCTCGGCCGCCAGGCCGTCCGTTGAGGGCGAACAAGCGGGCGACGAAGAGGGAGGGGACTCCTCGGCCGCCAGGCCGTCCGTTGAGGGCGGTGGCGGGCGACGGGTGGGCGGCGCCCCCGCCGCAGGCGCCACGGCCGCTCTGGAATCCATTCCCGGCTCCCAAGCGCCCGAACACCTCGAAGCGAAGCGGAGGCGCCGAAGGACACCGCTCAGCGGTAGTTGACGAACTGGAGCGCCAGGTCGAAGTCCTTCTCCTTGATGAGGGTCATGACGCTTTGGAGGTCGTCCTTCTTCTTGGAGCTGACCCGAAGCTCCTCACCCTGGATCTGGGCCTTGACCCCCTTGGGGCCTTCGTCCCGGATGAGCTTGGAGATCTTCTTGGCGTCCTCGGTGGAGATGCCCTCCTTGAGGTTCACCGGGAGGCGGTACTCCTTGCCGGAGGGCTTGGGCTCTTCGTCGGAGTCCAGGACCTTCAAGGAGATCTTGCGCTTGACCAGCTTCTCCTTGAAGACCTCCAGAGCGGCCGTGGCGCGCTCTTCGGAGGTGCTCTTGATCTCGATGCCGTTCTCACCCTGCCAGGCGATGGTGGTCCCGGTGCCCTTGAAGTCGAACCGCTGGGACAGTTCCTTGCCGGCTTGGTTCAGGGCGTTGTCGACCTCCTGCCGGTCGAGCTTGGACACCACGTCGAAACTGGATTCGGCGGCCACGTACTCTCACACCCCGCTACGTTCGATGGTTCACGGGCGATGCCCGTGCACGTCTCCTGTGGCCCGATCCGGGCCGGCTTCAGAGCTTATCCCCGCCCCGTCCGGTGCGCCGGAAGCACCGGGCAAGGCGCGCCCGGCCAACCGATTTCATGTTCGGGCCCATCATCCGCTATTGTCGTTCATGCGCGGCGACGCACACGTCGCAGCAGCCCAGGCAGGTTGCCCGAGTGGCCAATGGGAGCGGACTGTAAATCCGTCGGCTTAGCCTTCCAAGGTTCGAATCCTTGACCTGCCACACTGGGAGAAGACCCCGGTGACCAGCTCAGACGCTGGTCACCGGGGTCTTTTGCGTTCCCGATCGTTCACGGCTGTCTGTGTAACAGCTGTGAAACGCCCTCAGGGTGCGTCTTCGGGCCTCCTCTCGGACACCTTGGAGGTCGGCGGGGCGCTCTTGGCCCTGGACGCCACGCCGGCGCGGTCCCTCGTGTTCGGGGTCGCTTGGTCACCGTCTGCGTATGCGGTCACGAAGGGTCAGGGGATTCGGGTGGCCGCCAAGTCATCACGCACAGGTAACGGGATGGCCATGTGGGGTCACTTTTCGGGGGTGGGCGTGCGGGCGGAGGATGCTGGAAAATCAGTGAATCGACCTATTTGATTTGCCGGGCAAAAGGAATTCTCCTGGCAATATGGACAAAATTTCCTGCGAGTTTCGGCGTTGACAAAAAATGAGGTCAGGCTGATGATTACCTCAGTCCACCGCGACACAGGTGCAACAAGCGCCTGCGTCTTTTTCTGTCAATGCCTCGCATTAATTCTCGGGGGAAACATGATCAAGAAGCTGACCGCTGCTGGCCTGGTCGCCGGTGCCGCGATGGGCGCTCTCCTCATGGGGGCTCCCGCTCACGCTTCGCACGGTGGGGACCAGCAGTTCAACCAGAACCTGCAGCTGGTTCCGATTCAGTCCTGCAACCTGACCGGCAGCGTCGGCCTGGTCGCCGTCACCGTGCCGATCCTGTCGCCGCAGACCACCGGTGACTGCGTGAACGGCCCCATCGGCACCAACATCAGCTGATTTCGGCAATAAGTTCGACCGAGACGATATCTCAAATCTTCCCGAAGGGTAATTCAATGCTGCGTAAGCTCGGTGTTGCCGGCCTCGTCGCTGGTGCCGCTTTCTCCGCCGTTCTGGCCGTCACCCCGGCCTCCGCCTCGCACGGGGGCGACCAGCAGTACAACCAGAACCTGCAGGCCATTCCGGTCCAGCTGTGCAACACCAACGCCGTCGTGGGTCTGGTGGCCGTCAACCTGCCGATCCTGTCGCCGCAGACCACTGGTGACTGCGTCAACGGCCCCGTCAGCACCAACATCGACTAGGAGAACCCCGAAAATGCGTAAGTTCACCGCTGCCACCGCCATCGCCGGTATCGCTCTGGGCGCCATGCTCGCCGCCGCTCCGGCCTCCGCCTCGCACGGGGGCGACCAGCAGTACAACCAGAACCTGCAGGCCATTCCGGTCCAGCTGTGCAACACCGACCTGGTCGTCGGCCTCGTCGCGGGTGTCAACGTGCCGGTCCTGTCGCCGCAGACCACCGGTGACTGCGTCAACGG